>JBBRHT010000308.1:0-1530 GCA_038222295.1 Lysobacterales bacterium | reverse complement strand
GGCTCGACATGCAGGCCGTCCAGGCCATGCGTGCCGACCACCTCGCGGCAGCCGGCCATGTTGGTCGTCACCAGTGCAAGACCGCAGGCTGCGCCTTCGATCAGGCTCTTGGGCACGCCTTCGCGGTAGTAACTGGGCAGCGCCATGACATCGACCGAACGCAACAAGGCAGGCATGTCGTCCACATGCCCGAGCCAGGTCACGCATCCCTCCCTGCACCAGGCCTGGACCTGTTCATGCCCGACGGAACGCGGATTTCCGGGGTCCGGTGTTCCGGCGATCCTGAATTCGATGCTCCTGCCCTCCTGCTTCAGCAGGCGCGCCGCCTCGACGTACTCGCCGATGCCTTTTTCCCACAGCAGGCGTGCCGCCAGCACGACGCGCAGCGGCCGGTGTCCGGACGGTCGCTCGACCGGGGTGAATCGGCTGATGTTGACGCCGGAACTGCGGATGACGCGGATCTGTTCCAGCGGGACCATGCGCGAGCTGACGAATGCTTCCGCGTCATCGGGATTCTGCAGGATCAGGCGCGAACGCCTGCCCGCGAGCGTGCCGCGCATCAGCAGCTTGACCACCGGGCGCAACGCCCGGGCCAGCGCGCGGTCGCTGGTGAAGACGTAGCCCATGCCGGCAACGGCGTTGATGACCGCGGGAATGCGCGCCATGCGGGCCGCCATCGCGCCATACACGGCGCACTTGACGGTGAAGTTGTGCAGCAAGTCGGGGCGCTCGGCCTTCAGCACCTGGGCCAGCCGACGCACGGTCATCATTTCGCGCATCGGGTTCAGGCTGGCGCGATCCATGTCCAGCGTGATCCAGCGCAAGCCATGGGCGGCGAAGCGTCCACCGAAATCGCCCGGTGGCGACAGCATCACCACCTCGTGTCCGTGCGCCATCAGCTCCAGTGCCGTCGACAACCGGAAGTTGTACAGGTACCAGTCGGTATTGGCATATAGAACGAACTTCATTGGTGGGTCATCCTCGCCCGCGGGATCGTTTGCGTGGATCGACGGCGAAGCGCTCGTCCTCGGCCGCCGCCAGGCCCGACAGGAACATCGAAGGCAGGATCAGGAACAGCAGGAAACACGAGGCGTAGCGAATGCCGCTGCCGGGGTTGTAGATGCCGAACGGCACGTAGGAGACCAGCATCACCGCGGTCGCTGGAAACCAGGCCAACACCATGATCTTGCGCACGATGCCACGCGGCGTCCTGCGAAATGCCACGTTCAGCGAGTACAGCAGCACGAGGACCACCGTCAGGCCCGACAGCAGGAATGGCAGCATCACCGGGCGGGACATGACTTCGCCCGGTGTCGGACCCACCAGCGCGAGTGGCAGCGTCCACCACAGGCTCTTGAAGAAACCCGCGGTCGTGTCGATGTTGATCCAGGTCCGCGTCGTGTCCGATGCAATGGTGAAGAACGTCTTCGCCTTGGGCAGCACGTCGTTGGCGATGTAGTCATCGACCGTCGGCCAGATCGCCAACAGCACGATGGTGGTGATCGCGGCAAAGGCCAGCGCCTGGACGCC
>JBBRHT010000307.1:0-1539 GCA_038222295.1 Lysobacterales bacterium | reverse complement strand
TCGCAGGCCTGGCCGATGACGATCGGGCCGGCGCCGATGATCAGGACGGTCTTGATGTCGGTGCGCTTGGGCATGTCAGCGGGCCTCCATCGATGCGACGAAGCGATCGAACAGGTAGCCCACGTCATGCGGCCCCGGGCTTGCCTCCGGGTGTCCCTGGAACGAAAACGCCGGCGCATCGGTCAACTCGATGCCCTGGTTGCTGCCATCGAACAACGAGCGATGGGTCACGCGGACGTTTGCCGGCAACGTGGCCTCGTCGACCGCAAAGCCGTGGTTCTGGCTGGTGATGAGCACGCGCCCGCTGTCCAGGTCGATGACGGGATGGTTGGCGCCGTGGTGGCCGAATTTCATCTTCAATGTCCTGGCACCCACGGCGAGCCCGAGCAGTTGGTGGCCCAGGCAGATTCCGTATGTCGGGATCTTCCGGGCGATGAATTCGCCGATGGCGGCGATGGCGTAATCGCAGGGCTCCGGATCACCCGGACCATTGGACAGGAAGATGCCGTCGGGCTTCATCGCAAGCGCGTCGGCTGCCGACGTTTGCGCCGGGACGACGGTGACGTCGCATCCGCGCTCGGCGAGCATGCGCAGGATGTTGATCTTGGTGCCGAAGTCGTACGCGACCACGCGGAACTTCGACGGTGCCTCCACGAAGGCATTGCTGTCCAGGTCGAGCTGGCCGCCGGACCATCGATACGATTGGCGGACGCTGACTTCCTTCGCCAGGTCCATCCCCTTGAGGCCCGGAAACTTGCGCGCGGCTTCCAGCGCCACGTCGACGTCGATCGCGTCGCCAGCCATCACGGCACCAGCCTGCGCGCCGCGGTCGCGCAGCAGGCGGGTCAGCTTGCGGGTATCGATGCCGCTGATGGCGACGACGCCCCGCTCCTGCAGCCAGTCTGGCAGGGCCACCTCATTGCGCCAGCTCGATGGCCGGCGCGGCACATCCCGGACGATCAAGCCGGCAGCCCAGGCGCGCGTCGACTCGTCGTCAGCCGCGTTGCAGCCCGTATTGCCGATGTGCGGATAAGTCAGCGTGACCAACTGGCGGGCGTAGGAGGGATCGGTGAGGATTTCCTGGTAACCGGTCATCGCGGTGTTGAACACCACTTCGCCCACGGCCAGTCCGGATGCGCCAACGGAGTCACCCTCGAACACGGTGCCGTCTTCGAGGACAAGGATTGCGGGCTGGGTCACGGGCATCGCCTAGGTGGGTTGGACTCATCCCCGATTGCGAGCCACGCGTGAGCGCAGGCTGCAGCAAAGCGCGGACGCGGCATGGAGCCGGTCCGAGTGGCGAGGAGGAGGCCAGAAAAGGGAAACAGGGCGAGCGGGAATTCTACCGGCGCAAGGCCGCCTGCGCCACCCGCGATCAGTCGAGAATGTCGCCGATCCGGTACAGGCCGGGGGGACGCCCCGCGAGCTTCGAGGCGGCATGCAAGGCCCCGCGCGCGAAAATCTCGCGGCTGCCGGCACGGTGCACCAGCTCGATCCGTTCACCCATGCCGGTGAACTGGACCGTGTGCTCCCCGACGA
>JBBRHT010000306.1:0-1547 GCA_038222295.1 Lysobacterales bacterium | reverse complement strand
TCGGCTTGGCTTGTTGAACGACCGCCTGATCGCCGTGCACATGACCCAGCTGACCGACGCGGAGATCGCGCAATGCGCCGAGCGTGGCGTCAGCGTCGTGCACTGCGCCGAATCCAACCTCAAGCTGGCATCGGGTTTTTGCCCGGTCGCGAAGTTGCAGCGGGCTGGCGTCACCGTGGCGCTGGGTACCGATGGCGCCGCCAGCAACAACGACCTGGACATGTTCGGCGAAATGCGCAGCGCGGCCTTGCTCGCCAAGGGCGTCGCCAGCGATGCCTGCGCGATGGACGCCGCGACCACATTGCGGGCGGCGACGCTCGGCGGCGCGATGGCCATGGGCATGGACCACCTGGTGGGGACGATCGAGCCGGGAAAACAGGCGGACCTGGTCTGCGTCGACCTGGCCCAGGTCGAAACCCAGCCGCTGCACCACATCGCCTCGCAGCTGGTCTACGCGTGCGGGCGCGACCAGGTCACCGACGTCTGGATCGGCGGCCAGCGCAAGCTCGATGGGCGCGGGCTGGTCGATATCGACACTGCCGGGTTGCTCGCCAACGCCAGGCAATGGCGCGAACGCATTGCAGGGATCAAGACGCGATGAGCACCATCCGAGACGACAATTTTTCGCAGCCGGACATCGACAAGTTCGATGAACTCGCGCATCGCTGGTGGGACCCGTCGGGTCCGCAGAAGGCATTGCATGCGATGAACCCGCCACGGCTGACGTACGTCGGCGAACGCATCGCCTTGCGCGGCGCGCGCGTGCTGGACGTCGGTTGCGGCGGCGGCCTGCTCAGCGAATCACTGGCGCTGGCGGGTGCCGACGTCACGGCGATCGACCTTGCGCCGGAATTGCTGAAGATCGCCGGCCTGCATCGGCTGGAGTCGGGGGTACAGGTGGACTACCGGCGCTCATCGATCGAGGCGATGGCGGCTTCGGGCGAAGCGCCCTTCGACGCCATCACCTGCATGGAGATGCTGGAGCACGTCCCGGATCCTGCAGCGGTCATCGCTGCCTGCGCCGGGTTGCTCAAGCCCGGCGGACGCCTGTTCGTCTCGACATTGAACCGGACGGCCGCTGCGTTCGCGCTGGCGATCGTCGGCGCCGAATACATCGCGCGGCTGCTGCCGCGTGGGACGCACGAATACCGGGATTTCATCAAGCCGTCCGAGCTGGCTGCCTGGCTGCGTGACGCCGGGCTGGAACTGGAGGACGTCAGCGGCCTGGTGTACGAGCCGTGGCGCAACGCGGCGCGCATTTCCAGCCGCACGGACGTGAACTACCTCGCGTGCGCACTCAAAAAGGCGTGAGCGCCCGGGCCTTCCCGGATCTGGTGCTGTTCGACCTGGACGGCACGCTGCTGGACAGCGCGCCGGACTTCGTCGCGACGGTCAACGTGCTGCGGGCCGAACGCGACCATCCGCCGCTGCCTGCGGCATTGCTGCGCCCCCATGTGTCGCGAGGCGCGCGTGCCATGGTGACGGCGGCATTCCCGGATATGGGGGAAGCGGCGGTCCAGGCGCTGATCCCTCGCTTCCTTGAGGTC
>JBBRHT010000305.1:0-1598 GCA_038222295.1 Lysobacterales bacterium | reverse complement strand
CGCGCGTGCGCCCCGCCCGCAGCAGCCCGGCGATCTGTTCGCATTCAAGGCCACCTTCACCAACGCCGAACTCGAACCCGGCCTGTTGCCGGTGTTGGCGTTCCCGGACGGATACGGCGGCATCGTGCTCGGCGATCACGGGCGCACGACGCTGGCCTTCTGCATCCGTCGCGACACGCTGGCCGAGTGTCGCGCGCGTTACCCAGGCCGCACGGCGGCATTGTCGGCCTACGCCTACCTGCAGTCGTGCTGCACCGGTGTGCGCGACACGCTGGGTCCCGCCACGCTCGCAGCGCCGTGGCTGAGCGTCGGACCGATTCGACCGGGGATGCGCGCGCCGTGGCGCGACGACGGCACCTTCGCCATCGGAAACATCGCCGGCGAAGCCCATCCGATCCTTGGCGAAGGCATCAGCATGGCCATCCAGTCGGCGTGGCTGCTGTGCGACCGCTTGATCGCGCGCGACGACACAATGCGTGGCGCCCAGTTCAGTGCGACCGCATTGGCGGAAGTCGGTCGTGACTACGCGGCAAGCTGGCGACGCAGTTTCGAGCGGCGCATCCGTTTTGCGGCCGCGTTCGCGCACCTGGCGATGCGGCCCGGCGCTTCGGGCATGCTGCTGCCGTTGCTGCAACGCTGGCCGGGTCTCCTGACCGCCAGCGCCCGCCACGGCTCCAAGGTGCAGAGCGTCGTGGATCCGGTCGCAAGCTGTGCCCACTCGCATTAGTCAGGGAAGACCATTGGGCACCGACACGTTTGCGGCACTGCGAGGGATCATCGCCAAGGATTACGCGCTGGCGCCCGAAAGCCTCACCCCGGACACCGCCATCAAGGAACTGGCGATCGACTCGCTGGCCTTGATCTAGTCGATCTTCACGCTCGAAGACCGGTTCGACGTGGTGGCGGCCAACACGCCCGACGACTTCCCGACCCTGGGTGACGTGGCGTCGTCTATCGATCGCCTGATCGCCGAACGCGACGAGGCTGCGTCCGGAGCGAACCCTCGGTGTGAGACGGGTCGTCGTCACCGGCATGGGCGTCGTGTCGCCGCTGGGCAACAGTACGGCGGAATTTTTTTCCAACCTCATTGCCGGCCGATCCGGCGTGCGCAGGCTCGATGCGGATTTCGTCGGGCGCCTGTCGACGCGGATCGCCGCGCCGGCAGCTTTCGACGGTTCGGCCTGGTTTCCGCCGCCCAAGCTGCGCATGCTCGATCGGGTCGCCCAGTTCGCCCTCGTCGCCGCAGCCCAGGCGGTGGCCGACGCCGATCTGCAACTCGATGACATCCAGCGCCGGGAGGCCGGCGTGTTCCTGGGCACCGGCATGGGCGGCGGCAATACGATCGACGGCGGGTATCGCGCGCTCTATGCGCAGAACGCCGCGCGCCTGCCACCCTTCAGCGTGCTGATGGGGATGACCAATGCCGCCGCCGCATGGGTCGGGATCGAATACGGATTCGGTGGCCCGAACCTCACCTATTCCACCGCGTGCTCCTCGTCAGCGGTGGCTGTGGGCGAGGCGTGGCGGCGGACCGCTCCGGCGAGGCGTCGGTGATGCTGGCGGGCGGCGCCGAGGCGCCGCTCAACTTGGGCACCCTC
>JBBRHT010000304.1:0-1621 GCA_038222295.1 Lysobacterales bacterium | reverse complement strand
CGCCCTTGCGCAGGTACTCGCTGGCGTCGATGAACGCCGCGCGGTAACCGGCGACGTTGCCCATCCGCGTCGAAGGACCGCCCTTTTCGCCGTAGACACGCTTCGGGTTCTCGCCGCACGCCATCTTCAGGCCCCAGGGCGCACCGGGGAATTTCATGCCCTGATAGGTCGTCGACGGCACGTTCTTCAGGGTCACGCCGCGGCCGCCGATCAGGTTGGCCGAACCGGGCAGGATCTGCAGCGAGGTGACGCCGCCGGCGAGCGCGGTGAGGAAGCCTGGGTCCTGCGGCCAGATCGAATGCTCGGCCCACACGTTCGGCGTGGTCGGCGCGGTCGCCTCGTTGCCGTCGCTGGCGGCGCTGACGCCGGGACTGGAGTACACGCCCAAGTGCGAATGCACGTCGATCAGTCCGGGCGTGACCCACTTGCCGGTGCCGTCGACGCGCGTCGCGTCAGCCGGCGCGTCGAGATGGCTGCCGATGGCGACGATCCTGCCGCCTTCCAGCAGGATGTCGGCGTCGTCCAGGCGCGTGCCGGTGCCGGTGAGCACCGTCGCATGCTGGATCAGCACCGGACCGGACGCGACGGGATGGTAGGTGCTCGGATACGGATCATCGGCCGAGCGGGACTGCGTCGACGTGGCAGCGTGGGCATTGGCGATGAGCAGCGTCGCCGCGAGGGCGGCGATCAGTGGCCTGGACATGGTTTCCCCGGTGGAGCGACGAACGTACACCGCACCCTAACGTCGCCGCCGACGCCTGCCAATCCCACCTTGGTCATGCGCCCGCGTGACGGCGCGCACGAAAAACCCGCTGGATGCGGTGGTTCATCGCGACTGGATGCGAACCGACCTTGCCGGTACCGTAGTGCGCAGACGATAACGACGCATCACGGTGCGTTGTTATTCGTCGGATCATTTTCCGGTGGTGGCGCAGTTGCGTTGGCCGGAGTCTAGAACGGGGATGCGGCATGCGCCGGAGCGGTATTGGACAGCCCGGCCATGGCCGCTACGACCGGAACTTAACTCTCTTGGTGAAATCCTGTCGGAATGGCAATTCGGCAGGTATCGAGCCCGGCGGGGAGACGCTGCTCCCCCAGCCGGACGGGGTCGACACACGGACGCCTTCGCGGTCGCTGGCTGCTCGCCGCTGCCGTCGTCCTGATCGCAGGATGCCAAGGCAGGGACGGCGGGAGCAGCAACGGTATCGACGGATCCGGCGCCGCGCACAAGCCCGGCCAGCCCACGCCGACCATGCCGCTGCGGATCGCACTGGACGCGGCGCACACCACCGACCGCATCAAGGTCTCAGGCTTCGACGCCAAGGAGCCTGCGGCGGGCAACCAGTTCGTCGTGCTCGACGTGGACGTGCGCAACACGGATTCCCAGCCGCGCGTGTTCTCGGAGGGCAAGCTGGTTGCAGTGGACGAGCAACGCGAGCGGACGTTCGCCACCCCGGTCAACATCTTCGCCGCTGGCCACCTGCAGCTGCAGGTGTTGCAACCGTCGGCGCGAGCGCGCGGGAAGATCGTGTACGAGGTGCCGGACGACCTGAAGGGCGTGCTGTACTGGGTTCCCGGCGAAGGCGGCGAGCGCATCCTGCTGCACCTGCAGCCCGCGGTC
>JBBRHT010000303.1:0-1711 GCA_038222295.1 Lysobacterales bacterium | reverse complement strand
CAGTTGCGCACCGGCGCGCGAGCGCTCACGTGGCGGGAAGCCCGTGATCAGCATCGACCCGGTCAGGTCCTTGCGCTCGTTGACGCGGATCCGCCGTTCGTTGAGCACCGCGCCCGAACCACGGCTGGCGGTGAACAGCTCGTTGCGCAGCGGATCGAAGACCACGCCGTGGATGGGCTCGCCGTTTTCCACCAGCGCGATGGAGACGCACCAGTGCGGGAACCCGTGCAGGAAATTGCTGGTGCCGTCGAGCGGGTCGATCACCCAGGTGAAGCGACCGCCGTCGCGGACACCCTTCTGCTTGCCGCCTTCCTCGCCGAGGATGGCGTAATCGGGATTGGCGCGCTTGAGTTCCTTGATGATCTCGGCTTCGGCAAGCGAGTCGACTTCGCTGGCGTAGTCGAAGCGGTCCTTCTCGATCACGTTGATCGCGTCCAGGCGATGCATGTGGCGCAGCAGCACGTTGCCACCGGCGCGGGCCGCCTTGACCATGACATTGACGGCAGGCTTTTGCATACGCGAACGCACTCCGGGCGCGGAAGGATCAACAGGGGAAAAGAGCAGGCCGGTCCGGGACCGGGCGCGGAGTTTACCATTGACCCCATGAGCACCCATGCCCCAACGTCCGCCGCCGGCACTGGCGACGCCCTTGCGCGCGTCCGGATCGTGCTGGTCGGGACGCAGCATCCGGGCAACATCGGCTCGTCGGCGCGGGCACTCAAGACGATGGGGCTGGCGCGGCTGGTGCTGGTCGATCCGGAGAAATTCCCGCACATCGAAGCCAACGCGCTCGCCGCCGGGGCCGACGACGTGCTTGCCGGCGCGGCGATCCACGGGTCGCTGGCCGATGCCGTCGCCGATTGCCGCCTGGTGCTCGGATGCACTGCCCGCAGCCGCCGTGTGGCGCTACCTGAGCAGGGACCTCGTGAAGCGGCCCTGCGCGCGCTGGAAAAGGCGGGGCAGGGGGACGAAGTCGCCCTGGTGTTCGGTCGCGAGCGGACGGGGCTGACCAACGAAGAGTTGCAGCTGTGCCATGGCGCGGTGCATATCCCGGCCAATCCCGATTACAGCTCGCTCAATATCGCCGCGGCGGTGCAGGTGCTGGCCTACGAGTTGCGCCTGGCTGCTCTGGATGCCAGCGGCGCCTCGTTGCAGCCGGACCAGCCGCCGCAGCGCTCAGGTGCGACGCCTGCCTCCCATGCCGACATCGAGGGCTTCTTTTCCCAGCTTGCCGAGACGCTGGATGCGATCGATTTCCACAAGGGGCGGGCGCCGGAATCGGCAATGCGCAAGCTGCGTCGGTTGTTCCTGCGCGCCGAGCCTGATATCGCGGAGGTTCGCCTGCTGCGAGGGGTGCTCGCGGACGCGCAGCGCATGGCGCGCCTGGCCGGCGTGCAGCAAGCGCCTGGCACCGGTCCGGCAGCCAGCGACAAGGCCGCGGACGATCACTGAAGGATGGTCGAACCCCGGTTGTGGTCCGATGTCACGACAAACGGTCGATCCAGCGTCCGGCGGCTTCCGCCAGTGATCCGGACAAAACGCCCGACACGATGACTGCGATGGATCCGGCGATCCAGGCGATCAGCATCACCAGCCCGTCGCGTTCGAGCAGGGCCACCGCGAACAGCAGCAGCAGTGCGCCGAAGAGGTCATTCGTCAGCGGGATCGGCAACGACAGCAGCAGACCCAGCAACATCAGCAGCAGGCCGGT
>JBBRHT010000302.1:0-1739 GCA_038222295.1 Lysobacterales bacterium | reverse complement strand
GATCTCGTGCTGGTCGATGAGGAAGGGGCGGGACAGGGACTCGACCAGCTTTTCGGCAATCGTGCCGCCATCCTCGGTGTGGGCGACATCGGGCATCAGCACCGCGAACTCGTCGCCACCCAGGCGCGCGATGAAATCGCTGTCGCGCACCACCGCGCGCATGCGGTGTGCCGCCTGCTGCAGCAGCGCATCGCCAAAGGCGTGTCCGAGGCTGTCGTTGACGTGCTTGAAGTGGTCCAGGTCCAGCAGCAGCAGCAGCAGCGGCTGCTCGTGGCGCTCGGCGGATGCGCGCATGTGCACGAAGGTGTTGTTGAACTCGGTGCGGTTGCCCAATCCGGTCAGGCCGTCCTCCAGCGCCAGGCGCGAGGTGGCGTCGCCGCTGCGTTTCTCGTCGGTGGCATCGCGCAGGATCTTCAGGTAGCCCAGTTGCGTGCCGTCGCGCTGGTGGACCGGGTAGAGCATGCCGTCGGCCCAGATCAGCGAGCCGTCCTTGCGCACGTGCCAGCGGAAATCACCGGCACAGCCACCGTGCAGGGCGCGTGCCATTTCCTTTTGCGGGATGTCGCGCGCGAGGTCGTCCGGGGGGAACAGCACGCGCATGTTGCTGCCGACGATCTCCGCACTGTCGTACTGGAAGATGCGCTCCGCGCCGCGGTTCCATAGCGCGATGTTGCCGTCGGTATCGGTGACGATGATCCCGTGTCGCGTCGGGCTGTCGACGATCGCCTGCAGGAATTCATTGCCATCCATGTGTGCCGGCTCCGTGCTGACCGCCCAGCCATACGCCGGCGAATGCGACCCGGACGTGAAGGCAACGGGGAGCCGGGCGTGCACGCCATGCCTTCGCGGGCGCCAGCCATTGGCAGCCAGGGCGCAGGTGCGGGCCGGTCGACGTCATTGCCGGTCGTGCCGGGCTTCCCCCCGCAGGTCGGGTTGTGACGGGTTACGCCGGCGCGCCGTGGAGGATTCCCAATGCAAGGGCACTGCGGTACAGCATGTAGAGCGCCACCACGAGGATCAGTCCGGCGAAGACGAGGTTCAGCAGGCCCTTGCTGCTGGATAGCCGCACCGCCAGGCGAGCGCCGACGAAACCTCCAATGACGCCACCGCCGATGAATGCACCGGCCAGCGGCCAGTCGACGAGTCCGGAATGCGCATAGTTGAGTGCGGTCGTCAGGCCGAACACGGTGACGGCCAGCAACGAGGACCCGACCGCGAAGAGGATCGGCATGCCCGTCGAAGCCATCAGCCCGGGCACGACGAGGAACCCGCCGCCGATCCCGAAAAATCCCGACAGCAGGCCGGTCGCGCCTCCCGAGGCGAGCAGCCTGGGGGCGTTGCCGCGATTGAGGACGACGTCCGCGTCGCCCTCGCTCGCCCGGCTGCGCAGCATCAGCGCCGCGACCGCAATCATCAGCAGCGCGAACAAGGCGAGCAGTTTCTGTCCGTCGAACGCCTTGCCCAGCGTGGAGCCGAGGTAGGCGCCCGCCACGCCGGCGGCGGCGAACAGCGCCGCGCAACGCCACTTGACGTTGCCGGCGCGCGCATGGGTGGCCAGGTTGAAGGCGGCATTGGTGGCGACGGCCACGGCGCTGGTGCCGATGGCGACGTGCGGATCGTGCACACCGACGACGTACACGATCAGCGGCACGGCCAGGATCGAGCCGCCACCGCCGACCATGCCCAGCGACAGCCCGACGATCGAGCCGGCTCCCGCGCCCAGGAGGTATTGCATGGTC
>JBBRHT010000301.1:0-1767 GCA_038222295.1 Lysobacterales bacterium | reverse complement strand
GGCGGGCAGCGCCGTCGCCGTCCCGACGGGCGAAATCGACAGCACGGTCCAGGGCAAGACCGGCGCGGACCTGGACCGCGCCTACGCCGATGCGATGGTGGCCGATCACCAGAAGGACATCACCGCATTCGAGAATGCGGCGAAGAACGCAAGCACAGCCAAGGCACGCAAGCTGGCTTCGGATGCATTGCCGACCCTGCGTGCCCATCTGAAATCCGCGCAGGACCTGCAGAAGAAACTCGCTTCCAGCTGATTCGCCTGCATGCTGACCTTGCCGGCGCTGCATCATGGCGCCGGTTTTTTTGCACACAGCGTCAGCGCAACCGCGCCAGCGATTCCTGGAGCGCAGTCGCCATGGCAGCGTCGCCATTCAACAGGTCGCGCCGCACCTCACCGGGTGCTGCGCAATCGCGTTGGCGTCCGCCGATGGCCGCTCATCCAGATCCGGTCCGCAAACCTCGCGTTCATCCGGGTGGTGCGCGCGCGCCTGATAATCAGCGAATGTCGCCGTCATCCCCCCTCGCGGGTTTCCATCCCGCGGTCTCCGCGTGGTTCGCCGCGGCGTTTCCCCGCCCAACCGATGCCCAGGTGCAGGCATGGCCTGCGATCGCGTCCGGACGCAACACGCTGGTCGCGGCGCCGACCGGGTCGGGCAAGACGCTCACCGCGTTCCTGGCCGCCATCGACGAGCTGGTCCGCGATGGCCTGGAACACGCCTTGCCGGACGTCACCCAGGTCGTCTACATCTCGCCGCTCAAGGCGCTGTCCAACGACATCCACATCAATCTGGAAGCACCACTGGCGGGGATTCGCGCCGAGCTGGCGCGACAGGGCCTGCCAGACGTCGAGATCAGGACTGCCGTGCGCACCGGCGACACGCCGCAGTCCGAGCGTGCGCGCCTGCGCAAGCTGCCGCCGCACATCCTCGTCACCACGCCCGAATCCCTCTACGTGCTGCTGGGCTCGGACTCCGGGCGGGCCATGCTCGCCGGGACGCGGACCGTCATCGTCGACGAGATCCACGCGATGGTTTCCAGCAAGCGCGGCAGCCACTTGTCACTGTCGCTGGAACGGCTGGAAGTGCTGTGCGGGCGACGGCTGACCCGCGTCGGCCTGTCCGCCACGCAGAAGCCGATCATCGACGTCGCCCGCTTCCTCGTCGGGTCGGCCGCCGTGGCCACCGACGGCACCCCGGATTGCGCCATCGTCGATATCGGCTACACACGGCAACGCGATCTTGCGCTGGAACTGCCGCCCGTACCGCTGCAGCCGGTGATGTCCAACGAACAATGGGACCTGGTGTACGCACGCATCGCGGAACTCGTCGATGCACATCGCACCACGCTGGTCTTCGTCAACACGCGGCGCATGGCCGAGCGTGCCGCACGCCATCTGGCCGAGAAGCTCGGCAAGGACGCGGTCGCCGCGCACCACGGCAGCCTGGCCAAGGAATTGCGCCTGGACGCGGAGCAGCGGCTCAAGCGGGGCGAGCTGAAAGTGCTGGTGGCCACGGCGTCGCTCGAACTTGGCATCGATATCGGCGACGTCGACCTGGTGTGCCAGATCGGTTCGCCACGCTCGATTGCCGCGCTCCTGCAGCGCGTGGGTCGCGCCGGCCACCAGGTCGGCGGCGTGCCGAAGGGTCGCCTGTTCCCGCAGTCGCTCGACGATCTGGTCGAATGCGCGGCGCTGCTGGATTGCGTGCGCCGTGGCGAACTCGACGCGCTGGTCATGCCGATGGCGCCGCTGGACGTGCTTGCCCAGCAG
>JBBRHT010000300.1:0-1780 GCA_038222295.1 Lysobacterales bacterium | reverse complement strand
GTCTCCTTCCCCTGCGGAGGCTGGTAAGGTCGGGATGGGGGCAGCGCCGCTCGAAACACTGTCGCCAGCATGTCCGGCCGTGCGCGGCGCAGCGGCTACGGGCGTTCGGTGGCGCATGGCAGGGAGGCGGGGCAACTTTGGTGCGTGAGGTGCTGCCCGGCCCTTCGCGGCGCAGCCGCTACGGGCGTTCGCCCCCGCACAAGACACTGCCTTGTAAGCGCGCGGGCTCACCCCCACGCTACAATGCGTGTTGCCATCAAAAAGGGCGCCCAGCGCCCTTTTTCATTGCTTGAGCCCGGCTTCGCCAGTCCCATCCGGCAAACCCGCTCCGGCAATCCCATTACCCAGATCCGGACCCTCAATGCTCAATCGTTTGCTCACCAGCGTTTTCGGCAGTCGCAACGAACGCCTGCTCCGCCAGCTCGGCGGCATCGTCAAGAAGATCAATGCGCTCGAGCCGCAGATGCAGGCGCTCAGCGATGCCGAGCTGCAGGCCAAGACCCCGGACTTCCAGCAACGCATCGCCAAGGGCGAGTCGCTGGACAAGATCCTGCCCGAAGCCTTCGCCGTCTGTCGCGAAGCCAGCCACCGAGTGCTTGGCATGCGCCATTACGACGTGCAGCTGATCGGCGGCATGATCCTGCACATGGGCAAGATCGCCGAGATGCGCACGGGCGAAGGCAAGACCCTCGTCGCGACCCTGCCGGTCTACCTCAATGCGCTCGAAGGCAAGGGCGTGCACCTGATCACGGTCAACGATTACCTTGCCCGTCGTGACGCCGGCTGGATGGGCAAGCTCTACACGTGGCTCGGGTTGTCGATCGGCGTGGTGTATCCGGGCATGCCGCACTCGGACAAGCACGCCGCCTACGCCAGCGACATCACCTACGCGACCAACAACGAGATCGGCTTCGACTACCTGCGCGACAACATGGCGCTGGCGAAGGACGATCGTTTCCAGCGCGGCCTGAACTACGCGATCGTCGATGAAGTCGACTCGATCCTGATCGACGAAGCGCGCACGCCGCTGATCATCTCCGGCCCCGCGGACGAGTCGCCGGAGCTGTACATCAAGGTCAACCGCATCGTCCCCCAGCTGACCCGCCAGAAGGAAGAAGAAGGCGAGGGCGATTACTGGGTCGACGAGAAAGGCAAGCAGGTGCACCTGTCCGAGGCCGGCCAGCAACATGCCGAGGACCTGCTCCGCACCGCGGGGATCCTGGAGGGCGACGACAGCCTGTACGCGGCCCACAACATCCACGTCGTCCACCATCTCAACGCCGGCCTGCGCGCGCACGGCATCTACCAGCGCGACGTCGATTACATCGTGCGCGATGGCGAAGTCATCATCGTCGACGAATTCACCGGCCGCACGCTGCAGGGCCGGCGCTGGTCCGACGGCCTGCACCAGGCGGTCGAGGCAAAGGAAGGCGTTCCGGTGCAGCGCGAGAACCAGACGCTCGCCAGCATCACCTTCCAGAACCTGTTCCGCATGTACAGGAAGCTGTCGGGCATGACCGGCACCGCTGATACCGAGGCCTACGAGTTCCAGTCCATCTACGGCCTGGAAGTCATCGTGATCCCGACCAACCAGCCGATGGTGCGCAAGGACCATTCGGACCAGGTGTTCCTCAACCGCGCCGGCAAGTACCGCGCCGTCGTCAACGAGATCAAGGACGCAAACGCGCGCCAGCAGCCGGTGCTCGTTGGTACCACGTCGATCGAGGTGTCGGAAATGCTCAGCGACCAGCTGCGCGAGGCCGGCGTTCCACACGAAGTC
>JBBRHT010000299.1:0-1815 GCA_038222295.1 Lysobacterales bacterium | reverse complement strand
GACGTGGTCGGTCGCGTATCGGTCGATGTGCCGATGGCGGGCCATTCGGAGTCGCGGGAAAGCAGCGTCACGTGTGCTCGATCGTCAAGGTGTGCGGCTCGGACAGCGCGATGCAGTCGCCCTGCCTGGCGACGCGATGACCGCGCGCCGACAAGGCCTCGGCATCGCCGCGCCCGTAGTGGTAGAGCAGGCAACGCGCCAGCAGCTGCGGGGGGTATTCGCGCTCGAGATCGTCGATGCCGCTGTGCGAGGGATTGCCGTGCAACGCGCAATCGTGCGCCACCAGCTCGCCATCGTCGGCGAATCTTGCCAGCTGTTCGGGAATCGGGCGCGTGTCGCCGGTCCACGCCAGGCTGCCGCGCAGTCGCAGGCCGAATGCGCTGTCTGGCCAGTGGTGGCGCACCGGAAAGCATTCCATGCGGACGCCGTCGTGCCAGAACGCATCACCCACGGGGATCAACCGGAACGCGTCCCAGAAGTTGGCTCCGCCCTCGGCGATGACGTTGGGATAGCTGGCGATGCGCTGCTGCAGCAGCGGCACCAGCGGCGCAGGCACGTACAGGCGCGTGTCGACGCGCCTGGGCTGGGCGAAATAGCCGGCGCCGAAGAGTCGTTCCAGGCCGCCCACGTGATCCAGGTGCGCATGGGTGATGAACAAGGCGCGCGGGTGGGCCCCGTAGTGCGTAACGAAATCCGCCAGCCCTTCGCTGCCGCAATCGATGCTCAGCCACGGCTTGCCGTCGCGCTCGATCGTCGCCATGGCCGATCCGAGTTCAACCGCAGCGGAGTTGCCGACGCCCTGAAACCGCAATGACCAGCCCATCAGTACCCTCGCTGCCAGGTCGCATCGTAAGCCTGGCGCAGGCGAGCGTAGTCGCCCTGCAGCGACGCTGGCGGATTCGGGCCATGCAGCTTGCGCAGCGACCGGTACAGCCGCGCTAGGTTGCCTTCGCGCCATGGCGTGGCGGGAATGCGCAGGTGACAACGGTCGAAATCGATCAGCCAGCCTTGCCCCGTGGACCCGAACAGGATGTTGTGCGCATTGAGGTCCGCGTGGTCCAGGCCGACGCGATGGAAGCGCGCCACCAGGCGTCCGGTTTCCTCCCACGGTGCATCGGAACCGGCAACGAGCGCGCGCTCGGCGAACGAATGCACGCCCTCGATGCGCTCGAGCAGGATGGCCGCGCGATAGCCTTGCCCCGCGCGCCGATAGCATGCGGCCAATGGCCTGGGTACCGGCAGCCCCATGCCGTGCAACTGACGTGTCAGGCGGAACTCCTCGAAGCTGCGGACCCGGTTCGCGCCTTGCCAGAGGTAGGTATCGCGGCTGACGTGCGCCGCCCAGCCGCCGCGCAGGTAATGGCGCAGCACCATCGCACCACCAGGCGCGTCGATGAACCACGCCCCGCCGCGACCGCCAACGGCCACGGGACGCGCGCGTTCGCCCCAGTACGCAGGCCAGAACCATTCCGGCTCGACTTGCCGCGCGTGCCGGGTATCGAACAGAATCGCCCCGTACCGCTTGCCGTGGCCGTCGTCGCCACGACCTTCCTCTCCATAACGGAATGGCGTCAGGCTTTCGCTGGCGTCGAGTGCGGCCATCCACCGAGTCTAGCAAGCACGTGAGCAGTCCCGTCCGGTACGACCAGCCCTCCCCGCCCGGTTCGATCTGCCTCCTGCGGCTTTCGGCCCTGGGTGACGTCACCCACGTACTGCCGCTGGTGCATACGCTGCAGCAGGCGTGGCCACAGGCCTCACTGACCTGGGTCATCGGCACGGCAGAACAGCGTTTGCTGGAAGGCCTGCAGGGCGTGC
>JBBRHT010000298.1:0-1817 GCA_038222295.1 Lysobacterales bacterium | reverse complement strand
GGGATTCGACATCAAACCGGGCATCCATCCGATCTGCCCGGTGATGCTGTACGACGCGCCACTGGCGCAGGCTTTCGCGCGGCGCCTGCTCGAGGAAGGCATCTACGCAATCGGATTCTTCTTCCCGGTCGTCCCGCAGGGCAAAGCCCGCATCCGCGTGCAACTGTCTGCTGCGCATACCCGCGCGCACCTGGATCGCGCGATCGGCGCCTTCGTGACCATCGGCCACGAACTCGGCGTGCTGAAGGCCTGATCCAGCGATCTGCGGCGTTGCCGTGACCTAGCGCGGGCGGCGCGCGACCGGCGGGGTTGGCGGAGGATCGCCCGCCAACGCGCGAACCTCGTCGACGAGCAGTTGCCGCCATTGCCCTTTGGGCAGTTCGCCAAGCACCAGGCTGCCGATCCCGACGCGCACCAGCCGCAGGACGTTGATCCGGAACGCCGACAACAACCGGCGGATCTGCCGGTTGCGGCCTTCGTCCAGGACGATCTCCAACCACGCGTTGGTGCCGCCCGTGCGCAGCAGGCGAGCCGAGGCCGCCCGGAGGAAATCACCGTCGACGACGGTCCCCTTCACCATCGCCAGCAGCACTTCGGCGTCGGGGATCGCATCGACCTGCACGTGGTAGATCTTGTCCGGGCCGCGGTCCGGACTGGTGACCAGCGCAGCCCACTGCGGATCGTTACTGAGCAGCAGCAGGCCTTCGCTGGCCTTGTCCAGGCGGCCGACGGGAGCCAGCCACGGCAATCCCGAACCGTCCAGGCAACGGTAGATCGTCTCGCGACCGCGTTCGTCGGCGGCAGTTGTGACCAGGCCGCGCGGCTTGTTCAAGGCGACGTAGACGCGCTCCGCCGCGGCCAGCGCGGCGCCGTCCACCACGACGACCGCGGTGTCCGCTGTGGGATGTTCCGGATCGCGAATGACGCGCCCACCGACCGTGACGCGGCCTGCGGCGATCCAGCGGGCGGCTTCCGTGCGCGAACACATCCCGCGCTTCGACAGGACGCGCGCAAGTCCATGTCGCGGGACGGAAGCTCGACCTGCCTGCGGTTTCATCGGTTCGACATGCTCGGCTGCGCCCTGGCGGCCGCGCGCGGGATCACGCGGTCGCACCACCGTGGGTCATGGATTGGCGGGCGGCTGGAGCGGCCGCGGAATCGCTATGGGTGCGTGACTGGATCCGGCGCCGGGGATTGCGCCGCAGGCTCGGCCTGGGCAGCAGTCGTCGCGGCGGCTGGCTGGACCACTGGTGCCGGGGCCGCACCGCGTGCGACATGGACGCCCTTGGACTGCATCCAGGCGCTGAACTCGTCGGCGGTCATGTTCTTGCCGTTCTGGCTCATGTTGAAGCGCCAGGGCGTGTTGTCGAACTGGGTGCGCGGCTTGTAGGCGGCCGGGTCGTCGGGATTGACCACGCCAGTTGCGGGCGCGATGTTCGCCATGTTCTGGCAACTGTCGATGCGGATCCGCAACAGCACCTGGTCCACTGACTGCGACGGGTCCCAGGTTTGCGACAGCACGCCGCTGGGAGCACCCAAAGGGCTGTCCGCGAGCGCCAGCTCACTGGCGATGGGCGCCAGTGTTGCCGAGCGCAGTGGCTGCGCGATGTTGCTGGAGCAATCCATTGCCTGCGCGAATCCCGGCGCCAACAGCACGCTGGTCAGGAGGAAGTTCAGTTTGCGCATCATCGCTCACGGCATCACGGGATGGCCTGAGTGTAGGCGTCGACGCAGATGCCCACAAGCAACCGCAGGTGAACCCATGCCCGCATTCCGATCGCACGCGACTTCACAAAAAAGAAGCCCGGCGCAAGGCC
>JBBRHT010000297.1:0-1898 GCA_038222295.1 Lysobacterales bacterium | reverse complement strand
GTCAGCTGGTAGTGCGACAGATGGCGGGGCTCCAGGGCGATGGCCCGTTCGATGTCCCGTTCGGCCATGGGCAGTGTCTGGCCGGGAAGCGCATACATCAGGTCGAGGTTGATGTTGTCCAGGCCGGCATCCTGCGCTAGGCGGACTGCGGCGACGGCCTGCGCGCTGTCGTGGATCCGGCCCAGGCGCTGCAGGCAACCGTCGTCGAAGCTCTGGATGCCGAAGCTGATCCGGTTCACCCCGGCGGCGCGGTACTCGTCGAAGCGGCCATGCTCGGCGGTGCCCGGATTGGTCTCCAGCGTGATTTCCAGGCCCGGTGCGAACCGCAGTCGCGCGCTTGCGGCCTGCAGGAAGGCGTCGATCGCCGCGGGCGGGAACAGCGATGGCGTCCCACCGCCAAAAAACACGGTGTGCACCGACCGACCCCACGCCAGTGGAAGATCGTGCTCGAGATCGGCGATCAATGCATCGACATAGGCGTCGAATGGGAGCGCCCCACGTCCCTCGTGCGAGTTGAAATCGCAATAGGGGCATTTGCGCACGCACCAGGGCAGGTGGACGTACAGCGAAAGGGGTGGCGTGGTCAGCATGGCCGCAGGGATTGTCGCAGAGCGATGGCGAAAGCCCGCTAGCGGAAATCTTCCAGGCGCTGCTTCAAGACGGCCAGGGCGCGGCCGCGATGGCTGATACCGTTTTTCACCACCGGATCGAGCTCGGCAGCGCTGCAGTCATGGACGGGATCCAGGAACACGGGGTCGTAGCCGAAGCCGCCCTCGCCGCGTGGCGCCCGCAGGATCCGGCCGAACCATCCACCTTCGGCGATCAGCGGTTGTGGATCGTCGGCCGACCGCAGCAGCACGAGGACGCAATAGAAGCGCGCGCCGCGACGCTCGTCGGGCAGGTCGCGCATCTCCATGAGCAGGCGCGCGATGTTGCGCTGCGCATCGCCATGGCCACCGCCGTATCTGGCCGAATACAACCCGGGTGCGCCGCCCAGGGCGTCCACGCACAGGCCGGAATCATCGGCCAGTGCCGGCATCCCGGTGGCGCGCGCCGCATGGCGGGCCTTGGTCAGCGCGTTCTCGATGAACGTCGGCGCGGTTTCCTCGACGTCGGCGACGCCGAATTCGGACTGCGCGCGCAACTGCAGCTCGCAATCGCCGAGCACCGTGCGCAGTTCCTCGAGCTTTCCCGCATTCCCACTGGCCAGGACCAGTTGCATGAAGGTGCTGTCCGCTACCGCGCCAAGGCTTCGCGCTGGGCGAGCAGCAATTCACCGATGCCTTGTTCGGCCAGGCCCAGCAAGGCGTCGAGTTCGTCACGACGGAATGCGTGGCCTTCCGCAGTGCCCTGCAATTCGATGAAGCCGCCGCCATCGTTCATGACGACATTCATGTCGGTATCGCAGGCACTGTCCTCGGCGTAGTCCAGGTCCAGCATGGGCGTGCCGCGATAGACGCCCACCGACACCGCGGCGACGGCGCCGAAAACCGGATCCTTGTTGATGTCCTTGCGCGCGCGCAGCCAGCGGACGGCGTCGACCAGGGCCACGTAGGCGCCGGTGATCGCTGCCGTGCGCGTGCCGCCGTCGGCTTGCAGCACGTCGCAGTCCAGCGTGATCGTGCGTTCGCCCAGTGCACCGCGATCCACGCAGGCGCGCAGGGCACGTCCGATCAGGCGCTGGATCTCCAGGGTGCGTCCGCCCTGCTTGCCGCGCGAGGCTTCGCGATCGTTGCGGGTGTTGGTCGCGCGCGGCAGCATGCCGTATTCGGCGGTAATCCAGCCTTCGCCCTTGCCGCGCAGGAAGCCGGGAACGCGATTCTCCACGCTCGCAGTGCACAGCACGCGGGTGTCGCCGAAAGTGACGAGGACCGAACCTTCGGCATGTCGGGTGAAGC
>JBBRHT010000296.1:0-1930 GCA_038222295.1 Lysobacterales bacterium | reverse complement strand
GGCTGGTATCCATGGGGCTTCTTGTCGTGGAAATGGGGTCAGGCGAAGCAGGCGGCGTACGCACGAGCGGCTGCGACCGGATCAGGCGCATCGAAGACACCACTGATCACGGCGATCATGTCGGCACCGGCGGCAATCAAGGTCCCGGCATTGTCAGGGCTTACCCCGCCGATCGCCACCAGCGGCAAGCCGGTCGCGCGCGCGCGATGCAGCAGGTCGATTGGCGCACGTCTTGCCGATGGTTTTGTCGGTGAAACGAAAAACGCACCAAACGCGAGGTAGTCGGCGCCCTGCTCGGCGGCGTCCAGGCCGAGCCGGATGTCGTCGTAGCAGGAGACCCCGACGATCGCATCGTTGCCGAGCAATGCGCGTGCGGCGGCGATGGCGCCATCGTGTTCACCCAGGTGCACGCCGTCGGCGCCGGTCGCGGCAGCGAGCGCAGCGTCGTCATTGACGATCAGCGGAACGCCGGCGTCCGTGCACAGCGCGCGCAGTGCGTCGGCCTGCCGCAGGCGTTGTCTTGGGGATGCGAGTTTGTTGCGGTATTGCAGGCAGGCTGCATGTGCCAGCACGGGCGCAACCCGGGCCAGCAGTCGGCCGTCGTCGGGTTCATCGGGCGTGATCAGGTACAGGCCTCTCAACTGTGCGGCCTGCGGCGATCCTGCCCGCATGTCATGTCGCGTCATGCCGATGCGGCCTTGTCCATTTGCGCATTATCGGCTTTCGGCGACGCGCTGGTGATGGGACAATGTGGTTTCCCCGCATTGTCCCAGTCCCGAATGAACAGCGCCGTTGCCAGCACCACCGCCTACCGCACCTGGATGTGCGTGGTCTGCGGCTTCATTTACGACGAGGCAACCGGCCTTCCCGAGGAAGGCATCGCGGCCGGCACGCGCTGGGAAGACGTCCCCGACACCTGGACATGCCCGGACTGCGGCGTGACCAAGGATGACTTCGAGATGATGCCGCTCTGACGAGCGCCAGCGGCGCCGTCGCGCGTCAGTTCGGCTTGGCTGCGCCGCTGCTCAACTCGACGACGCGTTCCCGCAGCGAGCCGACATCGG
The DNA here is from genome assembly GCA_038222295.1 of Lysobacterales bacterium. Classification (GTDB taxonomy): domain Bacteria; phylum Pseudomonadota; class Gammaproteobacteria; order Xanthomonadales; family Xanthomonadaceae; genus Cognatiluteimonas. Next base: position 866 of record JBBRHT010000296.1, on the reverse strand, counting down.
CCGCCTCCGGGTTCATCTGCAGATAGCGACCCAGGTCACGCCTGGCGCCATGGCGGTGGCCGAGCTTGAAGTAACCCAGGCCACGATCGCGCAGCGCCTCGGCGTTGTCAGGGGCGAGCTTGAGGATCCGGTCGGCACAGCGCACCGCGCGCTCCCAATCGTCCCGCTCGCTGTAGACGCCATGCAGGTTGCGCAACATGCGCATCAGCATCGACCGGTTGGATGCCGGGTTCAGGATGCGGAACAGCGCCTCGTCGTCCGGCATCTCCCCACCCAGGTGGGGGCGCGCGCGCAAGCGGAGCTCTTCCTCATCCAACGGCCGCCCGCGGTTGAACGGATCCATCACCAGGACGCCGTCATCGATTGGCAAGCGCACCAGGAAGTGTCCGGGGAAGGACACGCCATCGAGCGGCAGGCCGAGCCTGCGTGCAACCTCCATCTGCACCAGCGCCAGCGAGATCGGATTGCCGAGGCGGCGGTCGAAAACTTCGTTCAGATAGCTGTTGCGCGGGTCGTAATATTCGTCGTGGTTGCCGGCGTAACCGAGCTCATCGAACAGGTGCCGGTTGATCGCCTGCATCTTCAGCGGAAAGCTGTCGATGGCGTCGACCTCCATGCGCAAGTGCGCGGAATGGCTGCTGACGAGCGCGTCGTAGAGATCGGCATCGAGCTGGGGATATTCGTCGCGCGCGATCAGCAGCGCGGTGGCCAGCAGGGGCACGCTGTCGTCGTCCATCCCGGCGAGTGAATTCCAGTCTGGAAGTGTCATTCCTGCACGCATGGTGCAAGCCTGCTCCGCGATACCGGGCCGCGCAAGACCCGCATCATCCAACTCAATGCGGTGTCGCGATTTGTGGATCGATTCG
>JBBRHT010000295.1:0-1936 GCA_038222295.1 Lysobacterales bacterium | reverse complement strand
CACGGCCCGGACGCATCGCTGGAGCAATTGCAGACAGTGCGCGACTCCATCGACGCTGCCCGCGTGCGCATCGAGCAACAGCTGGTGCAGATCGACCGGGCGCGGGCTCTGCTGCATTGAACGTCGGCATCGACGACCCGGCTGCCCGCCAGTCTCCGCCATCGGGGCGCCTGCTCCTGGCATCGACGTCACGCTACCGGCGCGAGCTGCTGCAACGCCTGGGGTTGCCGTTCGAGGTCGCGGCGCCCGCGGTGGACGAGGCATCCCTTACAGGTGAGACGCCGGCGACCACGGCAACACGCCTGGCCCAGGCCAAGGCCGAGGCCCTGGTTGGCACGAACACGGACGCCTGGGTACTCGGCTCCGACCAGGTGGCGGCCCTCGAGCGACGAACGCTGGGAAAGCCGGGTGGCCATGACCGGGCGCTGGCGCAACTGATGGCGATGTCCGGCCGCAGCGTCGAATTCCTGACAGCGGTCTGCCTGGCCCGGGCGGACGGCCAGTGCTTCCATGCATTGGATGTCACCACCGTGCGATTCCGCGCCCTGCATGAGGACGAAGTGCGTCGCTACCTGGAGGCGGAGCAACCCTACGACTGCGCCGGCAGCTTCAAGGCCGAAGGACTGGGCATCGCGCTGTTCGAGTCAATCCAGTCCGAAGACCCAACAGGGTTGATCGGGCTGCCGCTCATCGCAACGGCGAGGCTGCTGCGCCAGGCCGGCTTCGCCGTCCCCTGAGCGGAGCGGTCTGGCGTCAGCGGATGGTGATCGGCTCCTCGCTCCAATCCTCGACACTGCCGTCGCGCCCAAACAGTCGCAAGCCCAGCCAATGCCGCCCGGCAGGCACCGACCGGACATTGACGCGCGCCTGGAAGCCCACGTGCGGCTGCTGCGGATCGGTCGACTGCTTCCAGAAAATCGCGACGCCCGGGTTGGCCACGCCGTATTGCGCCTTGGAAACGGGCAAGCCGTCGAGCATCACGATCACCTGCCGCAACCCGACGCCATCCTTGAATGCCCACCCGGACACATCGAAGGAGCGTCCAAGCGTCGAGCCTGCCGCGGGCCGATCCACCCAGGCCATCGCCGGGGCGGTGCATGGACCCGTCATGCGCTGTCGACCGAATGCGAACAGGAGGAAGCGCTGGCTGCCATGGTCCACGTTGACCACGCGTGGCCGCGGCAAGGGACCGACCCGCTCGCAGATCTGGTGATATTGAGACAGCAGGTTCTTGTATTCGACTTCCGACGCACCGACCACCAGCAGCAACGGTCGCGCCCCAAGCTCGGAGCGGTCGTCGACCCTCAGCCCCCACAGCTTCAACTGCGGCGCGCGGCCGTGTTTGCGGTTCAGTGGATGCGGAAGGACGGCAATCCGCGGATCGTCGAGCGCAAAGCCGAGCTCCGCCCCATCCTTGAAATTGTCGGCAACCAGTCGGGTGTCCGCGGGCATCGCCGCCCGCATCGTGCGAACCGACGTCGCGAGCGTGTCCCATCCGGCGAAGTTTTTCGGATACCACTTGTCGGCTGCCGTCTGCGCCCGCAGCGACGGCACTGATACGGCGGCGTAATACCCGAGCATGCCGATGAGGCCCGCTGTCGCCATGGCGACCGTCGCCGACCGCAACCATCGCGGCCATGCCAGCAACAGTCCGGGCAGCAATGGCAGCAGCGCAACGTAGCCGGGCAATGGCCAGTGGAAGCTGACCCGCTCGGTGTCGGCAAAGAATCCGAGGACGAAGAATCCGAGGACCACCAGCGCGCCAAGCCACGCGAAGTAGCGATGCACCAGGTTGTGGTCGCGGCGATGCACCCATGCGGACGACGCCAGCGCGGCGAACAGCAGCGGGGTCACCAGCAGTGCCTGGATCAGTACGAACCAGATCCCGTCGGCATGGAATGCCCACGGATGGCGATCGAGCAACTGGAAGCGCAGC
>JBBRHT010000294.1:0-1974 GCA_038222295.1 Lysobacterales bacterium | reverse complement strand
CCGCTTGGCCTTGGGCAGGTATTGCGGATCCATCTGGGCCACTGAGAACCCGTTGCGGGCGGCGGTGATGCTGTCGCCCGCAACGCCGCTAGCGCTCCGCCAGTGCCAGCACGATCTCGAACACGATCAGCAGGACGATCGCCAGTTCAAGCAACTCGGCGCGGCGGCTGGATGCTTCCTCGTACAGCGCGCCGTAGGTATCGCGGATGATCGCCAGCTTTCGGTCCACTGCGGCGCTGAGCCTGGGCACGCGGAACTGTTCGAGTGCGGCGCCATAGATGCGTGCGAGATAGACGTCCTCGGTGACCTGCAGCGAGTTCTCCACCTTCTCGGTCAGGGCCGTCACCTCGGCGACGAGGCCGTACAGCCTGCGCGCCAGCCGGGCGGCGCGGCGCGACGCGACCAGCGACAGGCCGCCGCGGGCGCCGGCGACAAGGTTGTACATGGTCGACAGTTCGTCATCCAGCAATTCGTCGTAATAGCGCATCTCCAGCAGCTGCGCGTTGGCGACCTCGAGGATGTCGATCACGTCCGAGTCGCGGCGCGGTTCGAAGATGAAGGCGCGGTCCCATGTCAGCACGACCAGGTCATCGACGAAGTACGAGAACGACTGTGCGGTGAGTTCCGCGGATTCCTGCGGGGACAAGGGGATGGTTTCGCCGGACAGCAGCGCGGCAAGGTCGGCGCTCGCGCGAACCTGCGCGCCGCTCATCGGTTGCCCGAAGCGGTGCACGACGGCAAAGAGGTAATCCTCTTCGAGGTGTTTCGAGGCCGGGTGCTGCAGCGCCGGCGCGATCACATCCAGGACGTGGCGCAAGGCGTCGTGCCAGAGTTCCGAGCCCGATTCCGGTCCGGTGGCCCGGTCCAGCGCGTTGCAGCGCGCTGCGAATGCGTCCCATGACAGGTCGCTCGCATCCACGCGCAGTGCAATCGCAATGGCGCCGAAATCATGGACACGCGCCGTCATCTCGGCCTGGAGGACGGCCCCCTGGATATCGATGGACAGCGGCGGCAGTGCCAGCAGCGCCGGTGGAACGTCGAAGGCGAGCTCATTGGCCGCGGCCGTCGACAGCCGGGTGCGGCGGCTGACGCGACCGGCGTGCGACAGCCACAGGGTTTCGGCGAGCGACAGGTCGATCGTGTCGGCCACGTCGAGCAATCGGTGCGCGATCAGCGCGCCGGTCTGGATGTGCAGGTCGCCATCCACCTGTGGTCACGACTCCTGGATGCTTGCGATCGACCCGCGCAGGCCGCGTGCCTCAGCGTGCCGCCGCATTGGCGCAGCGCTGCCGCACCATCCCCGGCCCCGTGCTGATGTCGGTGAGCGTGTTGCCATCGTCCGACAGTTGGAACGCGTACGTCACTTCGTCGGTCTGCCCTTCGGACGAGAGCTCGGCCAATACCGTGATGTCGTTGCCGTCCACCACGGCGGACTTGACCGGTCCCGCACCCTCGTGGAAGGCGACGCGATCGGCCTGCAGGATGAGCCGCGATTCGCGGGCCGGCTCGCGGCAGGCGATGGCATCGGCCGCCCACGTTCCCTGGAACGCCTCGGGAATCGTCGCATTGGGGTCCTGGACCCTTCCGCCCGGCGACACCGGCGCGGGGATTGGTGTTGGCGCGGCAACGACGCCCGCGTCCGCCGGCCGTACACCAGTCGCTGCCTGCACCGCATCGCTGGCGGGTCCGGCCGCGCGATCAGCGTCGCATCCCCCGGCAGCCATCGCCATGGCGATCGCGAGAACCAGTGCCTTTGCGACGTGCTTCATCAGGACGTTCCTGGACGGGGGATCAAGACATTCGGTGGAGCCACGTGATCGTTGAGTGGAGGCGGGGACGTCGTCCTGCCGGACGATCCCACGCCATGCGACTTGGCCCCGCTTGCAGCGTCGTCACCTCCTGTTTACGTCATCGCTGCAAGGTTGCGCAGGTGTCGTCTCGCATTCATCGGCTGCTGCAAGCGGCCGACATGCC
>JBBRHT010000293.1:0-1985 GCA_038222295.1 Lysobacterales bacterium | reverse complement strand
ACCACGGACGTGGACCGCGGCCGCTTGCTGGCCAACGGTCTTTTCAGCGAGAAACGCGTGAGCGAAACACTGCGCGCCGCGGGCTATCCAGCCAGCGTGGCGCCGCTGCACGCGGAAGGCACGACCTGTTGCGGGGGCTGCTCCTGACCAAAGCGCTTGCGGGTCCGGACGGTAGAATGGCGGCCCCATTGCACCGTGAAGCCCCCCGTGAGCCATGTCCTGCAGGCGTCAATCGTCGATGCCAACCTGCCGCGCGTGCCGGTCTCGATCCGGCAGGAAGATCTGATCCAGTCCGTGGCCGACGCACTGCAATACATCAGCTATTACCACCCGGTCGATTACATCAAGAGCCTCTCGGCTGCCTATGAGCGTGAACAATCGTCCGCAGCGAAGGACGCCATCGCGCAGATCCTGATCAATTCCAGGATGTGCGCCGAGGGCCACCGTCCGATCTGCCAGGACACCGGCATCGTCACGGTGTTCCTGGCGATCGGCATGGACGTGCGCTGGGACGACGCGACGATGGGTGTCGAGGACATGGTCCACGAGGGCGTGCGCCGCGCCTACAACCATCCGGACAACACGTTGCGCGCATCGGTGCTCGCCGATCCCGCGGGAAGGCGCATCAACACGAAGGACAACACGCCCGGCGTGGTCAACGTCAAGGTGGTGCCGGGCAATACCGTCGACGTGATCGTCGCGGCAAAAGGCGGTGGATCGGAGGCGAAATCAAAGTTCGCGATGCTCAATCCATCCGACTCCATCGTCGACTGGGTGCTGAAGACGGTGCCGACCATGGGTGCCGGCTGGTGCCCGCCCGGCATGCTCGGCATCGGCATTGGCGGCACCGCCGAGAAGGCCATGCTGCTGGCGAAGGAAGCCCTGATGGAGCCGATCGACATCACCGACCTGCAGGCGCGCGGCGCATCCAGCCGGGCCGAGGAGCTGCGGCTGGAGTTGTACGACAAGGTCAACGCGCTGGGGATCGGCGCGCAGGGGCTGGGTGGCCTGACGACCGTGCTGGACGTCAAGGTCAGGGATTACCCGACGCACGCGGCGAACCTGCCGGTGGCGCTGATCCCCAACTGCGCGGCCACGCGGCATGCGCATTTCACCCTGGACGGCAGTGGCCCGGTGATGCTCGACCCGCCGTCGCTTGCCGACTGGCCGCAGCTCACCTACGACGCATCCAAGGGCCGGCGCGTGGACCTGGACACGATCACGCAGGACGACGTCGCCAGCTGGAAGCCAGGCGACGTGCTGCTGCTCAACGGCAAGCTGCTGACCGGTCGCGATGCCGCGCACAAGCGCATGGTGGAGATGCTGGATCGCGGCGAACCGTTGCCCGTCGACCTGCGCGGGCGCTTCATCTACTACGTCGGCCCGGTCGATCCGGTGCGTGACGAAGTCGTCGGCCCCGCCGGCCCGACCACCGCCACGCGCATGGACAAGTTCACCGGTCAGATCCTCGACCAGACCGGGCTCATGGGCATGGTCGGCAAGGCCGAGCGCGGCCCGGTCGCGATCGAGGCGATCCGCAAACACAAGTCGGCCTACCTGATGGCGGTCGGTGGAGCGGCTTATCTCGTGTCGAAGGCGATCAAGGCGGCGCGCGTCGTCGGCTTCGCCGATCTCGGCATGGAGGCGATCTACGAATTCACCGTGCAGGACATGCCGGTGACGGTCGCGGTCGATTCCACCGGCGAGTCCGTGCACGAGACCGGGCCGCGGGAATGGAAGGCCCGGATCGGCAGGATTCCCGTCGTCCTGGGCTGACGTCAGGGCGTGCGCGCGGCGACATCGCCGTCCGACGGTCGCGCCGTCTCGTCGAGCAGGTTCTTCTGGTCGGTCGCCTGTTGCGCGGCGGCGAGTTGCGGATCGATATCGTGGTTGACCGAGGTATCGCCCTGGTCGGCAGCTTCGGCGGGGGCCCGGCGCACGTCCGCCATCCCGGATGCCGGCGCCGGCGCGGTGAATACGTATTG
>JBBRHT010000292.1:0-2062 GCA_038222295.1 Lysobacterales bacterium | reverse complement strand
CTGCCGTTCATCACCGAATACGTCACCTGCAGGACCAGCGACGAAGTCGCCGCAGCCATCCACGACCTCGTCGTGCGCGGGGCGCCGGCGATTGGCATTGCCGCTGCCTGGGGCGTGGTACTCGCCGAGCGCGCCACCGTCGCCGACAACGTGGATGAAGCCGCCGCCCGGCTTGAGCCCGCATTGCAACGCCTCAACGCGGCACGGCCGACGGCGGTCAACCTGGCCTGGGCGTTGGCGCGGATGCGCGGAGCCCTGGCGCGCGCCGATGGCAACTGGCGCCAGTTGCTCGAGGACGAGGCGCATGCGATCAACAGCGAGGACCTGGCCGCCAACCGCCGAATGGGCGTGCTTGGCGCTGCGCTGATCAGTCCAGGCAGCGGCGTGCTGACGCACTGCAATACCGGTTCGCTGGCCACGGCGGGTTTCGGAACAGCCCTGGGCGTCATCCGCGCAGGCGTCGCCCAGGGCCGGATCGCACGGGTTTTTGCCGGGGAAACCCGGCCCTGGCTGCAGGGCGCGCGCCTGACCGTCTGGGAGCTGCAGCAGGACGGCATCGACGCCACCCTGATCGCCGACTCCGCCGCCGCGCACCTGATGCAGACCGGCAAGATCCAGTGGGTGATCGTCGGGGCCGACCGCATCTGCGCCAATGGCGACACCGCCAACAAGATCGGCACCTACCAGTTGGCGATCGCGGCCCGGTACCACGGCGTGCGTTTCATGGTGGTGGCGCCGGCGTCGACGATCGACATGGCGACCGCCAGGGGCGAGCTGATCGACATCGAGGAGCGCGATTCCGCCGAGCTGCATGCCATCGCCGGCACCCGGACCGTCGCCGAAGGCATCACGGCCTGGAATCCGGTGTTCGACGTCACGCCGCATACCCTGATCGACGCCATCGTGACCGAGCGCGGCGTGCTCGGGCACCCGGATGCAGCATCCATGCGGGCGATATTCGGCGGCTGAGCGGCGGCCTTCCGCGAGGGCCCTGAAGCCCACCGCAAGTCATTGTTTCTAACGGGAAATACCGCCCATGACTGGGCGGCTTTCGTGCTAGAATATTCTCTATTCGAACCCGCGTGTCCGAGCCCCTGCGGAGCCCCCTCCGCAGGTCGGTCGCGGGCCACGCATTTGCCCATACGGACAACCAATGGCCGAGCTCGCCAGAGAAATCATTCCGGTCAATCTCGAAGACGAGATGCGCCGCAGTTACCTCGATTACGCGATGAGCGTGATCGTCGGTCGTGCGCTTCCAGACGTGCGCGACGGACTCAAGCCGGTGCACCGGCGGGTGCTGTTCGCGATGCACGAGCTCGGCGCCCATGCGAACAAGCCGTACTACAAGTCGGCGCGAATCGTCGGTGACGTCATCGGCAAATACCACCCGCATGGCGACCAGTCGGTGTACGACACGCTGGTGCGCATGGCGCAGCCCTTCTCGCTGCGTTACCTGCTGGTGGACGGGCAGGGCAACTTCGGTTCTGTCGACGGCGACTCGGCCGCGGCCATGCGATATACCGAGGCCCGCATGTCGCGGCTCACGCATGAGCTGATGGCGGACATCGACAAGGACACCGTCAATTTCCAGCCCAACTATGACGAAAAGGAACAGGAACCGACGGTCATGCCGTCGCGCTTCCCGAACCTGCTGGTCAACGGCTCGGCCGGCATCGCGGTCGGCATGGCCACCAACATCCCGCCGCACAACCTGTCCGAGGTCATCGACGCGACCATCGCACTGATCGACGATCCCGCGATCGATGTCGAGGGATTGATGCAGCACATCCCAGGTCCGGATTTCCCGACCGCGGGCATCATCAATGGTGTTGGCGGCATCCACCTGGCGTACCGCACCGGTCGCGGCCGCGTGCGCATGCGCGCGCGCGCCACCATCGAGGTCAACGATGACACCGGGCGCGAGTCGATCATCGTCACCGAGATCCCGTACCAGGTGAACAAGGCGCGGCTGATCGAGAAGATCGCCGAGCTGGTGCGCGAGAAACGGCTCGACGGGATCAGCGACATCCGCGATGAGAGCGATCGGCAGGGGATGCGAATC
>JBBRHT010000291.1:0-2083 GCA_038222295.1 Lysobacterales bacterium | reverse complement strand
GATCGCCGCCAACGCCTGCAGGATTGGCTCGTCGAACGCGCCCCGGATGTTTCGGTCGTCACGGCCGCCGTTGCCTGCCTCGTTGCACTGGAACTGTTCGCACCGCTGGGCAACAGCATCCCGTTCCTCTACTTCAAGTTCTAGGGATCCAACCCGCCCGGCCTGGCTCAGGCGAGCTCCAGCATCGGCGGCAGCGGGCAGTGCAGCACCGCGCAGATCGTCCGCAGCACTTCGGATTCGGCGAGGGTGACGTGGTTGTCCAGGCTGACCGAAGCCGTGATTCCTTCGACCAGCAGTTGCCGTGCCAGCGGATCCAGCGCATCGAGCGGCTCCCAGACGGCATCCAACGCCGACACCAGGTCCGTGCGCGGCAGGTAGGGCAGATAGTCGTCGGGAAGCACGCGCTGGACGCCCGCCAGGTACGCCCGGCGCGATTCATCGGCGTCATCGCTGCCAGCCTGTGCCACCACGCTCAGCAGGGTTGCGACTTCACTGCGCACGTCGGACAGCTTGCGGCGGCCGTAGCGTGCGTACTTCGCCGGGTCGAGCGATTCGCGGATCTGCGTCTGCAGCAGGCGGCCCAGGCAATATTCGAACAGCGATACGTGGCCGTCCGCGTGCACGATCGCGTGCACGGTATCCATGAAGGCCTCGAGTTCCGGCCGGGGGCGCAGCCGCAACACGGGAAATGCCAGCGCGGCGAGGGGCAACCGGAGCATTGGATGCAGGCTGGAAAGCGCACCGCCATGCAACTCCATCGCCTCGTCGGCCGTTGCCTGGCCGAGGCGGGCGGCGATCTCGGCGTGCTGGTTTGCCGACAGTTGCGGTGCGTCGTCGAGCAACAAGCCCAGCACCAGCGCCATGACGGTTTCGCGTTTGGCGGCCAGTGCACGCAGGTCGGCCGGAATGGTCGAGACGATGGCATCGGCGCGGAGATAGTCGTCCGGTGCGGGATGTGCGACGTGGGCGACGACCATGGGCGGGGTCATGGACAGTTGCGCACCGGCGGTGGGCAGGCGTGCGTCGCTCGCGCCGACGAGACCCATTCGCACGTCCTCCTCCAGCCCGACCGGTGGCGCGGCAAGCCAGCGCCGCTGCAATTCGCCCAGCTGGTCGGCGCGGAACTGCGGCTCCAGCGCCTGGATGCGCTGGAGCAAAGGTGGATGCGTGGCGAACAGTCCCGAGAAGCCGATGCCATCGCCGAACAGCATGTGGCTGGCTTCCTCGGCGTCGGCGCGATCGTTGAGGCGCGAGCCTTCCGCGAGTCCGGCGATCTTCTTCAACGCACCGGCCAGCCCCTGCGTCTGTCGCGTGAACTGCACCGCTGAGGCGTCTGCCAGCGATTCCCGCGTGCGGCTGACGCCCGCCTTGATCATCCGCGCGAAGAACAGCCCGACATAGCCGACGACCATCGCGACCAATGCCGCGATCAGGATCGCCGCCGCGCCCTTGCTGTCGCGCCCGCGTCCCCCGAACTGCAGCACCTTGCGACCGATGATGGCCAGCATGAGGATCCCGAACAGGATGCCCATCAGGCGGATGTTCAATCGCATGTCGCCATTGAGGATGTGGCTGAACTCATGCGCGATCACGCCCTGCAGCTCGTCCCGGTTGAGGCGGTCGAGCGCGCCACGGGTGACGGCGACCACGGCATCGGAAGGCGAGTAGCCGGCGGCGAACGCGTTGATCGCCGACTCGTGTTCCAGCACGTAGATCTTCGGCACCGGGACGCCGGAGGCGATCGCGATTTCCTCCACGATGTTGCGCAGGCGCCGCAGGTTGAAGTCGGTGGTGTCCTCGGGCACCGGCACGCCGCCCAACTGCAGCGCCACCGGTTCGCCACCACCGCGCAGGGACGCGATGCGGTACAGCGACCCCAGGCCGATGACGGCCAGCGTCAGCAGCGTGGTGAACGCCAGCAACGCCCCGATCTCACCCGGCTGTCGTCCGGCGGCGCCGCCAGATGCAACCCAGGCGGCGAAGTCCACCGCGGCCACGATCCCGACCACCGCCAGTGCGAACAGCACGATCAGTCGTGTCGTGGCGCTGCGTGCGGCAGCCTGGTTCTCGAAGAAGTTCATGC
>JBBRHT010000290.1:0-2131 GCA_038222295.1 Lysobacterales bacterium | reverse complement strand
CTGCGCATCTACCGGGTGATCGAGTCCAGCCGCGCCTGCCAGCCTTTCGAACCGGACGGCAACGGCGGCCGATGGTCGCCCGCGGGCCTTGCCTGTGTGTACGCGTCGTTGTCCCCGGCGACGGCATTGCTGGAATACCTTGCCCACCTGCAGGGCTCCACGCCACCGGAACTGCTGCTTGCCGTCGGCATGATTCCTTCGACATCGGTACTCTCGGAAATCAACGAGCCATCGACCTGGTGCGAATTGCCCTATCGGCCTGAAGTCCAGCAGGTTGGCGGGGCGTGGCTGCGCTCGCGGGCCTCGCTGGCGATGCGCGTTCCCAGCGCGCTGTGCCGCGGTGAATGCAACATCCTGCTCAATCCGCAGCATCCGGATTTCTCGATCCTGCAGCTGGTCGCCTTGCGACCGCTGCGGATCGACGAGCGCATCCGCAGCTGAATCGCAGCGCTTGCGTGGCCGCGGGCGGCCATCCCGGCGGTTGCCAACCTGCGCGCGCGCCCCCATTCATCAATGCGCGGAGGCCACCTGCCGTTCCCTTCACTGGTGTGTGTCGTCGGAGCAATCGAAATGAACCGGGCTTGGGGTCTGTCGTCGATGCTGATCGCTGCACTGTTCGCGGCCGCCCCGGCGAGTGCGCGGACCGTGTATCGGTGCGTCCGTGGCGACAGCGTCAGCCTGGCGACGGCGCCGGAGCCCGGATCGCATTGCGTCGCCCGCCAGATCGACGACAACGCTGCGGCCCTGCCCAACCTGTGGGGCAATCTTGGCGTTGTGCAAGGCAGCCTCTATGAGCGCCAGCAGGGTGGCCTCACGGTGTACAGCACGCGCAAGCTGCCCGGATCCACGCGCGTGTTCGGCTTCACCGTGCGCACACCGCCGGGCTCGCCGGCGCACGTCGGGCTGGGTCAGGTCGGCAAGCCGCAGCTGGATCGCTATGCATCGCAGTTCCGCGACGCGGCCAAGTCGACCGGCGTGGCCGATGCCTGGCTGCGTGCGATCGCGCACGCCGAGAGCGGATTCGATGCGCACGCGCTGTCGCCCAAGGGTGCGCAGGGCGTGATGCAGCTGATGCCGGACGTATCGCGCGAATACGGGGTCCGCGATCCGTTCGCCTCGGGCGAGTCGATTCGTGCCGGGGCGCGGCGATTGCAGGCGCTCAAGCGGCGTTATCGCAATGACCTCGCGCTGGTGGCGGCCGCGTACAACGCCGGCACCGGTGCGGTGACGCGTTTTGGCGGCATCCCGCCCTACGCGGAGACCCAGGCGTACGTGGCCAAGGTGCAGGCGCTGTATGCGCGTTACCAGGTGGCGCTGGCAGGCGACAAGCCCGCGCGCTGACCAGCTCCTGTCGACCCCGCGTCGACGCGATCGATCCACGGCGGTTGGCGCTTCACCCCTGCGCGGCCACAATAGCGACTCCCCACACGGCGGAGAGCCGAATGGCCGACCTGAAGGAAGCACGCGTCCCGGATATCGGTGGCTACGACGACGTGCCGGTGATCGAAGTGCTGGTTGGCGTCGGTGACACGGTCCAGTTGGACCAGGGGCTGGTCACGCTGGAATCGGACAAGGCGACGATGGAAGTGCCGGCGCCATTTGCCGGCGTCATCCGCGAATTGAAGGTGAAACTCGGCGACAAAGTCTCAGAAGGTGGCGTGGTCGCCCTGATTGAGCCGTCGGAGGCGCTGGCCACCGCCACGCCGGCACCCGCCGCTCCAGCCCGCGCGGAACCCGCCGCGCCCGCCAAGCGGGTCGAGGCCGCGGAAACCGGCACGACGGTCGAGCCGGTCGTCGTTGCGCGCCGGCCCGACAACATCGCGCAGGCATCCATCGACAAGGAAGCGGCATCGCAAGCCACTGCGGCTGCACCGCAGGCGCCGGTGCGCTTCGATGCCGACGCGGTGATGCCCGACCGCATTCCCTATGCGAGCCCCGCCGTGCGCCTGCTGGCGCGCGAGTTGGGCGTCGACCTGGCACAGGTCAGCGGTTCACAGCGTGGTGGCCGCATCGGCAGGGAAGACGTGCAGGCGTTCGTCAAGCAGGCGCTCGCTGGCGGTGGCAAGCCGGCAGCGGCCACTGGTGGCGGCCTGCAGTTGCTGGCGTGGCCGAAGGTCGACTTCAGCAAGTT
>JBBRHT010000289.1:0-2180 GCA_038222295.1 Lysobacterales bacterium | reverse complement strand
GGACGCTCGCCGACGGCGATGAGACGCGCTTTCATCGGTGGCAACGCACTGGGTGGCGGGATGCCGTCAGAAACGATCTTCGGCGGCGGCTTCGATGACGTGTTCGTCCGGCGGCTGGTCGCCGACGGTCCACAGGCGCTCCAGCGCATAGAACTCGCGCACGCGCGGCAACATCACGTGCACGACGACGTCGCCAAGGTCGACGAGGACCCATTCGGCCTCGCGCTCGCCTTCGACGCCGAGTGGCTGCACATCGAGCTTCTTTGCGAAGCGGACGACTTCGTCGGCGATCGACTTGACGTGGCGGGTCGATGTTCCGGACGCGACGACCATCCAGTCGGTGACGCTGCTCTTGCCGCGCACGTCGATTTCGATCACGTCGCGCGCCTTGAGCTCGGCGACTGCATCAAGGACCGTCTGCAACAGCACGTCGGTGGGCGGGGCCGGGTTGGGCAAACGGGTCTTGATGACCTGGGCTTTGGATGTCAAGGCGGAAACTCGCTGCGCGGCGCTTTGAGGAGGAAACGCAATTATAACGGAGCGCCCGGTGGCGGCCCGATGACGGCGTCGGCCGCGGACACGCCGTACAGGTGGTGTTCGACGATGTAGGCAGCCACGGCCGGTGGCACCAGTTGGCGCCAGTCGCGTCCGGCGGCGATGCGATCGCGTATTCCGGTTGCCGAATGCGATTGCAGCGTCTGGTGCAGGGCCAGCACACGACCGGCTGGCACCTCGCGAAGCGCTGCCGGTTGGTCCACCCATCGCCCCTGCAGGGCGTGGTGCAGTGCGTCCGGAGCGCGGTCAAGGGGGAATCCGGCACGTTCGGCGACAACGAAATGGGTCAGCGCGAACAGCTCCCGCCAGTTCTTCCAGCTGGGCAGGTCACGGAAGCTGTCGGCGCCGACCAGCCAGGCGATCGACGCATCCGGACCCAACTGCGCGCGCAGCGCCGTCAGGGTGTCGATGCTCCAGGAGCGACCCTCGCGCTGGAGTTCGCGCAGGTCCAGCAGCAGCCCGGGCGTGTCCGCGATGGCCAGGCGCACCATCTCGGCCCGGTCGGTCGCGCTGGCACCTGGTCGCGGCCGATGCGGTGGATCGGCGGCAGGCAGCAGGCGGATGTCGGCGGACAGCGCATCGCGGGCCGCGCACGCGATTGCCAGGTGCCCATCGTGCACGGGATCGAACGTGCCGCCGTAGAACACGTGCAGCGGAAGGTGCGCGGTCACGAGGCGAGCAGCGACCGCGCCCTCGCATCGGCGACGGCGAGCAGCAGGCGCTCGAGCAGCACCCAGGGGTCACCCGCTGCCCTGCCCTTTGCGGCCTGGTCGACAACGGCCGCCCGCGCGACGAACTGCTCCCATTGAGGGGCCGGGTGTCGCGACAATGCACGCCGATAAGGCGCCTGCCGCGACTCCCAGATCTGCTGCGCCTTGAATTCGGCGGCAAGGTTGCCGCCGCGCGCCTGCACGCGCGCGATCGCGGCTGCGCGCTGCAACTCCTTGACGATCATGCCGAGCAAGGCTGGAACGACTTCGCCTTCGGCTCGCAGCCCCGCCAGCATGCGCGAGACGTGCGCCGCTTCGCCGTTCATCGCGGCATCGAGCAGGCGGAAGACATCGAAGCGCGCAGCGTCGGCGACCAGCGCGTCCATCTGCTCGGCATCCAGGACCCCGCCCTGGCTGAGCAGCGCCAGTTTTTCGATCTCCTGGGCGGCGGCCAGCAGGTTGCCCTGGACGCGATCGGCCAGCCTTTGCACGGCGTCGGCGCTGGCCGCGACACCCTTGGCGCGCAGGCGACGTTCGATCCAGCCGACCAGCTCATGCGGCTTCACCGCCCACGCGATGACAACGAGACCGGCGCTGCCGATAGCCTGGCTCCATTTTCCGGCGTGCTTCATGCTCCAGTCGCCGCCGGTCACCAGCAGGACGACGTCGGCAGGCGGATCGGCGCAGAATTCGCTGATTACCCGTGCGCCTTCCACGCCGGGTTTCCCGGTCGGCAGGCGAAGTTCGACAAGCCGTCGGCTGCAGAACAGCCCGGGGCTGCGGAAGCTGGATTCCAGCGAATTCCAGTCCATCTCGCGCTGGCCTTCCGCCTCGAACACTTCGCGATCCAGGATGCCCTGGGACCGCGCAGCCGCGCGGATGGCATCGGCGCATTCGAGCACCAGCAGCGGTTCC
>JBBRHT010000288.1:0-2217 GCA_038222295.1 Lysobacterales bacterium | reverse complement strand
GACCATATCGTCGAGCGCATTGCGGCCCTGGTGCCGCGCGACCATTCAGCGACTGTGTCGCGACTGGCCGCCGAATCCAGTGAAGTCCTCGGCGGCTTCCTGCGCGGACAGTTGCTGGTGATGCTGATCCTCGGCGCGCTGTATGCATCCGGCCTCTGGTTTGTCGGCCTGGACCTCGGGATCCTGATCGGGTTGATTGCTGGTGTGCTGACTTTCATCCCGTATCTCGGCCCGGCGACGGTGATCATCCTGGGCGGCATCGCGGCGCTGGTGCAATTTGGCGACTGGCAGCACCTGGCGGGGGTGGCGGCGGTGTTCGCCGTCGGTCAGGTGATCGAGAGCGCGTGGCTCACGCCAATGCTGGTCGGCGACCGCATCGGCCTGCATCCGGTGGCCGTCATCTTCGCCGTGCTTGCCGGTGGCCAGTTGTTCGGATTCCTGGGAATGCTGGTGGCGCTCCCGGTGGCGGCAATCGCAAACGTGCTGTTGCGTTATGCGCACGCGCGCTACACGCATAGCCGGCTCTATGCCGGTGGAAGTCATGCGCTCATCGTGGATGGAGCAGGCTCTCCACTGTCGGCAGATGTCGACGAGGCGGCATGAACACGCCCGGCGATCCCAGCCCACAGCTTCCACTGACATTGCGCTACCCGCCCGACCAGCGCCTGGACACGTTCGTCAACGCGCCCGTGGGCGCCCTGGCGCAACTGCAGGCCCTCGCCACGGACGGCGGCTGGGTGTACCTGCAGGGACCCGACGGCAGTGGCAAGACCCATCTGGCGCTGGCGACCTGTGCCGCGGCCGAGGCTGGCGGACGGATCGCCGCCTACCTGCCGTTGCAGGCCGCGAGCGGGCGTTTGCGCGGGGCGCTGGACGCGATCGAAGGCAACGCGCTGGTCGCACTGGATGGGCTGGACGCCATCGCCGGCGATCGCGACGACGAGCATGCGCTGTTCGAATTCCACAACCGGGCACGGGCGGCCGGAGTGGCCGTGCTCTATACCGCGCTGGCGGCTCCCGACGCCTTGTCGCTGTGTCTTCCCGACCTGCGTTCGCGCCTGTCGCAGTGCGCGCGGATCGCCTTGGCGGCGCTGGACGATGCCGGCCGCCGCGCGGTGTTGCGCGATCGCGCGCAGCGGCGTGGACTGTTGCTGGAGGACGCCGCGCTGGACTGGCTGCTGCATCGCGTGGGCCGGAACATCGCCGGGCTGGCCGGGCTGCTCGACACGCTCGATCGGGCTTCGCTGGCCGCGCAGCGCCGGGTCACCGTTCCATTCCTGCGGCAGGTGCTGGGTCCGGACAAGTAACCGCGGCGTGCTGTTGCTATTGGTCGTTGAGTTCCCGCAAATCGCGATCGAGCTGGGCCAGGCGCTCGGGTGTGCCGACATCGGTCCAGCGTCCGCGGTGATGCTCCCCGGACACGGAATCCCGTCGCATTGCGTGACGCAGCAATGGTGCGAGTTTGAATCGCGGTGGCGTTGCACCCGCTCCAGGTGCGGGCCCGATGATCGATCGCCAGTCATCCAGCAGGGCCGGTTTGTAAACGCCGATGCCGGAGAACGTCAGTCGTGGGCTGTCGTCGGATGCAACACGATCGCCATGCAACGCGAAGTCGCCGTCCGGATGCTGGGGCGGGTTGTCGACGAGCACAAGGTGCGCCTGCCCGTCGATGTCGGCGGGCAGTCGCGCAAAATCGTAGTCGGTCCAGATGTCACCGTTGACGGCGATGAAGACATCGTCGCGCAGCAGGGCCATCGCATTCCACAGCGCGCCGCCGGTTTCCAGCGGCACCGCGCCCTCGTATGCGAAATGCAGCCGCAGGCCCCATCGACTACCGTCGCCCAGCACGCGTGGGAACTCTTCGGCCAGCCACGATGTGTTGATGACCACGTCGCGAACACCGGCCGCTGCGAGCTTCTCCAGGTGCCAGGCGATCAACGGTTTGCCGGCGACCTGCAGCAGCGGCTTGGGCGTGCTGTCGGTCAAGGGACGCATGCGTTCGCCCAGACCTGCCGCGAGGACGATCGCCTTCATGGGTTGCCGCTGGCCTTGCGCGCCTGCAGCGGCTTGACCCTGCGCTCAATGAACGCCCTGAGCGGTGCCAGCTCTGGATAGCGCGGAAGTACCGCATCGAGGTAGGCGAAGAACCGCGGCACGTCGGCGAGGTACTTCGGTTTGCCATCACGGTGCTGCAGGCGGGCGAAGATGCCGACGACC
>JBBRHT010000287.1:0-2257 GCA_038222295.1 Lysobacterales bacterium | reverse complement strand
CGCGGCAGGACGGCGACGTCGGCGATGAAGCAGACATCGTTCATCAGTTCGTCGCGCTCGGTGCGCGGGTCGCGCCCAAGCACGCTGAGATCGCCCTCGAAGGGGATCAAACCCAGGATCGCCTTGAGCGCGGTGGTCTTGCCGGCGCCGTTGGGACCGATGAGGCCCACGATGCGCCCCGAATGGATCTGGAAGGTGGTGCCATCGAGCGCCAGCTTGTTCTTGTAGGCCTTGCGCAGTCCGCGGGCGCTGATGACGGCTGCGCCGCCCTCCTGCACGGGCGCACCGTTATGCCTGGTTTCGGTGAAAGTGTTCACTTGGCGCCTCCGCGGGACTTGATCAGGTCTTCAGTCGACAGGCCCAGGCGCTGGATGCGCTCGAGTACCAGCGGCCATTCTTCGCGCAGGAAACGCTCGCGCTCGCTGGCCAGCAGTTTTTTCGATGCTTCTTCGGTGACGTACATCCCCAGCCCTCTGCGTTTTTCGACAAGTGCTTCGTCCGCGAGCTCCTGGTAGGCCCGGGATACGGTGATCGGATTGAGCTGGTATTCCGCCGCAACCTGCCGTACGGAGGGCAGGGCGTCGCCAGGCTTCAGGATGCCGTCGAGCATCATCGCGACGACGCGCTCCTTGAGCTGGCGGTAGATGGGAGCGCCGTCGCTCCAAGTGATCGAGGTCATGGGTCAGCTCCGGTTGCGGCGCAGGCCCTGCGCGAACGAGAAGTAAGGCAGCGCCAGCAGGGCGCGGGAGTGGCGAAGATGGCGGCGTTGGTTGGCGTTGTCCTGGATGGAGTCGGCGGCCCCGGCCGCGGCGGCCGAAGCGTCCGTGACCAGGGAAGGGGTCAGCCCAGTGTCGATCGTCCGGATCGCCGGACCGACCGGGGAGGCGGCAAACAGCAGCACGGCAAAGACCGTTGCGGTTGCCGACAGGGCCATCACGGTGTGGTGGAGCTTGCGGTTCATGGCGGACGTCCTGCGCTGGGTATCTGGTGTTGTATGCAACTATAACACCTCGCCCCGCTCAGTCAAGCACCAACACACCCAACTGATGGCAGGGTGACTGGCCACCGCCGGCGCCAAGCCGCAGGGACTGTTTTGCCCCTAACATTGGCGGCCCGACGGCATCGGCAGCGATCAAGCGCAGCCGAAGGCGACAGTCCTGTCGCTGACTCCGGGTCGTTGCCGCTCAGCTGGCCGGTCTGGACAATGTCGGTCTTTCCGCCGCATACGTGGCGTACCAGGAGTTTCAGGATGATGAAGTTCCCCCGCGTTGCCACGGCGGCGGTCTTGGCCGCGTCCCTGTGGGCCGGCGCCGCCGCCTGCCAGGACAAGTCGAGCCTCGCCGGCGACCGCGACAAGGTCAGCTATGCCATCGGCATGGACGTGGCCCGCGCCATCGCGCCGGTTGCGCCAGACATGGACGCGCGTGCGTTCGAAGAGGCGATCAGCAATGCGATTGCCGGCAAGAAGCCTGTGATGACCAAGGAAGAGGCGATCGCCACCGACGCGGCGTTGCGCACGCGCATTGCCGCGCGTACCGGCAAGCCGGCTCCCGGCTCCGCACCCGGCGCGCCGCCGCCGATCGACAGGACGCAGGTGGGGCAACTGGTCGGCGGCATGATGATCGGGCCCTCGCTGGTGCCGATCAAGGACGAGATCGAGTTGCCGACACTGCTGCAGGCCATCCGCACGTCGCTGTCTGGCGGGACGCCATTGCTGTCCGATGGCGATGCCAAGGCGACACTCGCCGACTTCACCCAGCGCATGCAGGCGAAGATGCAGGCGGGGGCCATGGTCGCCGGTGAAAAGAACAAGTCGGAGGGCGAGGCCTTCCTGGCCCGCAACAAGGCGGCGAAGGGCGTGTACACGACGCCTTCGGGGCTGCAATACATGGTGCTGCGGCAGGGCGCGGGTCTTCGGCCGACGACCAATGACCACGTGCGCGTCAATTACCGTGGCACGCTGCTCGACGGCACGGTGTTCGACAGCTCATACGATCGCGGGGAGCCCGCCGAATTTGGCCTGGACCAGGTGATTCCCGGCTGGAGCGAGGGCGTGTCGATGATGCCTGTCGGCGCCAAATACCGCTTCTGGATCCCGTCGGCGCTTGCGTATGGCGCCAAGGGAACCCCCGGCGGCCCGGTTGGTCCCAATGCCACACTGGTCTTTGACGTCGAGTTGATGTCCATCCTGTAAACACGGTCCGCATTGCGCGGACTGGAGTCGCAGCCTTTTCCAATACCGGAGTGTCCGTTCAAT
>JBBRHT010000286.1:0-2279 GCA_038222295.1 Lysobacterales bacterium | reverse complement strand
CAACAGGCATTGCAGGCGCAGTTTGCGCAGGAAGACGCGAGCCAACGCCGCGGTTGGTTGCTCGGTCCGGCATTGGGCGCCAGTTTTATGGCGCTGCAGCCGCTGCTGATGCAGGTACCGGCGATCGAGCGCAAGCCGCTGCTCGACGCACTGCGGACACTGACGCCGTCCGAACGCATCGACCTGGGTGTGCTGGCGCAGCGCACGCCGCCCCAGCAACGCGATTCCCTGCGACGGGCCTTGTTGTCCACCGCCGACGGCAACCGGGCGTCCTGGCTGCAAACCGAGATGGCACGCTGACGGCTGCTCAGCAATTCGCGGTCAGGCCGACACCAGGCTCGCGATGAGTGTGAACGCCGCGCCCAGCGACAACAGGATCGTGTAGCTGAAACCCAACACCGCGTACTTGGTCAGCGTCATCGGCCAGCCCTGCCCGTAGACGCGCTTCTGCATCAGCAACAGGTACAGCGGCATCCAGGCAAACAGAAGTCCCTCGACCAGGCCCAGCAGCGCATGCAGCGGGCCCGACGCCGGTGCCAGCCACTGCCGCAACGCCATGGCCAGGAAGACCAGCAGCAGCGTCAGGCACAGGAAGGCATGGCTGTGCAGCGCCACGATCAGGTGTTCCATGTACAGCCGGCGCTTGAACACGTACAGGATTTCCAGCATCAGCGCGAACACCGGCAGCAGCACGAACAGCGTCGACGGGATCGCGCTGAGCGCTGCATCCTTGAACAGCGACGGATCCTGTTGCATGCGCGCGATGTTGCTTTCCGCACGCGCGACCTGGCGGTTGAGCCAATCGTTGCCGAAGTCCGGCAACCACTGCAGCGCGAGCGGATGCGTCTTGGCATCCCAGGGTTTGCCGTCGAACAGGATTTCCGGCCGGGATTGCGGCGGCGGTTCGCCACGCGCGGCAGCTCCGGTCAACTCGGCGATCCGGCGATCGGCCTTGGCGCGGATGGCGGTCTGCGCGGCCGCCAATCCGGCATCCAGGCCGGGCACGCCGCGGTCCGCCTCGCTGCGACCGCGCGCGACCTTGGCAATCGCCGTGTCGCGCAACTGTTCGACCTGGGCGACGGTGGTGGCCTGCCCGATGGCGTCGCCATCCAGGCGCACCGCATCGCCCTGGATGCTGATCACCAGGCGCGCGATGAAGAACGTGAGGATGCTCAGGAACACGAACAGGCGCACCGGGCTGACATAGCGCACGCGGCGGCCGGCGAAGTATTCGCAGCTCAGATGGCCCGGGCGCGCCAGCAGCGGCCACAGCGTGCGGAATACCCGCGCGTCGATGTTGAGGATGGTATCGAGCGCGTCACCGATGATGCTGCTGAAATGCCAGACCAGGCCGCTCACCGGCTGGCCGCACTGGTAGCAATGCGGACCGAGCAGCGGTGCGCCGCAGTTCTGGCATGCCGCGGGCCGGGCCTCCGCGTCGAGCGGTCCAGGCATGGCGGGAGTAGCGGACGGATCGGTCATGCGATGCCACGACGGGAGAGTGCGCTGGCTAAGATAGCGACTGTGTCCGATCCGGCGCCAGCACCATCGGCCGCGACGGTCGCCTTCGTCCATCGGTTCCCCGCCCAATGCCCCCAGTTCCGCGCCTTGTCGATGAAGTGCGCACCAGTGCCGTGCTCGCCGCGCCACTGGTCGCCGGACACCTGTCGACCGGACTGATCGGTTTCGTCGACAGCGTGATCGCCGGCCACCACGGCACCACGACGTTGGCGTCGGTCGCGGTGGGCACGGCCTTGTTCTGGCTGCCGATGATGCTGCCGATGGGCACGCTGATGGCGGTGCCACCGGCGGTGTCGCAACTCGACGGCGCCGGCTGGCGACACGCAATCGGTCCCCTGTTCCGGCAGGCGTTGTGGCTGGCGGTGATGCTGGGCGCGGCATTGTTCGCCTTCCTCAGCGTGATCGGTATCGCGTTGGCGCCGATGGGCATTGACGCGTCGATCCGCCCGGGCACGTTGGCATTCCTGCATGGCATCCGCTGGGGGGTGCCGGCGCTGACGCTGTACCTGACCATGCGCTACCTCAGCGACGGCCTGCACTGGACCATGCCGACGATGCTGCTGGGTTTCGGCGGCCTGCTGCTGCTGGTGCCGCTGGGCTACGGGATGACCTTCGGGGTGGGCGGCTTTGCCGAACTGGCGCGCATTGCCGCGCCGCCGTTGATCGTCACCGGCCGCACCGGCGCATGAGGGAACACGAAGCGCAGCGCCGGCCACTCGCGCGGCACGAGTTCCGGGATGATCGGCGCGAAATCGTGT
>JBBRHT010000285.1:0-2312 GCA_038222295.1 Lysobacterales bacterium | reverse complement strand
GACGGTGCCTGGCGCAGCTGGAGCAACGGAGCGCTCGCGCGTGACTACCCGCCGCTGTGGTCCCGGCTGGACCGCCTGTTGTTCCTGCAGGGGCCCGGCTTCGACATCGTCCCGCAATGGCGCTGGCAGCAGGAACAGACGCTCCAGGCCGCCCACCCCGACCGGCAGGCCATGACCCGCGAACAGGTCGAGCGTTTCGTGCAGTTCTTCGAACGTGTCAGCCGCCAGGCCATGCGGACGCTGCCCACAATCGCCGATCGCACCATCCGCCTGGATGCTCGGCGACGTCCGCTCGACGGCGGGCCGCGGGCCTGAGGCAGCTGGACACGCGGTCGCACACCGCTGGGACAGGTTTGCCACCGCGCTGCTAGCATCCGCGGCATGAATTGCGCCAGCAACCTGATCCTCGTGGGCCCGATGGGCGCCGGCAAGACGTCCATCGGGCGACGGCTCGCCGAGCAGTTGCAGCTTGCTTTCGTCGATGCCGATCGCGACATCGAACTGCGCACCGGCGCCGCGGTCGGCACCATCTTCGAGTGCGAGGGCGAAGCCGGTTTTCGCGTCCGTGAGCGCGCGGCCCTGGCCGGATTGCTCGCGGGCGATGGACAGGTGATCGCGACCGGTGGCGGCGCCGTGCTCGACGCGGCCAACCGGGAGCGCATGCGCCAGCGCGGTTTCGTCGTCCACCTGGATGTCGGAGTCGACGCGCAGCTGCAGCGACTGGCGCGCGACCGCACGCGCCCGCTGTTGCAGCGCGACGACCGCGAACAGGTGTTGCGTGAGCTCAGCGCTGCGCGTGCGTCGCTGTACGCGGACGTCGCCGACCTGCATTTCCACACCGATGGCCTGACCGCGGCCGACGCTGCCTGCGCATTGCTGCGCATGCTTGATGGAAGCTGGCGTCGCGGCGGCGTCCCGGCATGACGACGCACACCGTTGAGGCTGGCGGACCCCGCCCCTACTCCATCCACATCGGTGCCGGGCTGCTCGATGATGGCGCCGCACTCGCCGCGCACGTGCGCGGACGCCACGTATTGATCGTCAGCGACAGCAACGTCGGGCCGCTGCATGCGCCGCGCGTCGCGACGGCGATCCAGCAATACCTGCCGCATGCCCAGGTGATCGTCTCGTGCATGGCTGCGGGCGAGCCCGCCAAGTCGCTCGATGGGTTCTCCGAACTCCTGCGCGAGCTCGCCGACCTGGGCGCGACGCGCGATGCCTGTGTGTTCGCGCTTGGTGGCGGTGTCGTCGGCGACCTGGCCGGGTTCGCCGCGGCTTGCTGGATGCGCGGCATCGATGTCGTGCAGTTGCCGACGTCGCTGTTGGCGATGGTCGATTCCTCCGTCGGTGGCAAGACCGCCGTGGACCTGCCGCAGGGCAAGAACCTCGTTGGCGCGTTCCACCCGCCGCGCGCGGTTTTCGTCGACACCGCGACACTGCGCACGCTCCCGGACCGCGAACTGCGCGCCGGCCTTGCGGAGGTCGTGAAATACGGCGCCATCGCCGACCCGGCATTCTTCGCGTGGCTGGACGAGAACGCCGCTGCATTGATCGCGCGCGACGAAGGCGCACTTGCCCAAGCCATCGCCCGCAGCTGCGAACACAAGGCGGCCATCGTCGCGCGCGATCCATTCGAACAGGGCGAGCGGGCGCTGCTGAACTTCGGCCATACCTTCGCCCACGCCATCGAAGCAGAACAGGCGTACGACGGCCTGAACCACGGCGAGGCGGTCGCGGTCGGCATGGTCCTTGCGGCGCGGCTGTCGGCCGATCTGGGCATGGCGCCGCTGGCCGACGCCGCGCGCCTGCGCGACCTGCTGCTCCGGCTGGGCCTGCCGGTGGCGCGACCGGCGGGCTTGGAGCCGGCCGCATTGCTGGCGCGCATGCGGCTGGACAAGAAGGCCGATGCGGCGGGCCTGCGCTTCATCCTGTGGGACGCGCTGGGCTCGGCGCGCATCGTCGGCGACGTTCGCGACGAGGACGTCCTGCGGGTGCTGCAATAGCCGGCGCGCGCCGCCCGGTACAATTCCGGCCATGCGCCTGCTCCTGCAACAACGTGCCGAGGGCCGCGAGGCCCCGCGCTTCGTGCAATTGATGCTCGAACCCGACCTGCTCGGGGGCTGGGCGCTGGTGCGCGAGACCGGTCAGATCGGCGGGCGCAGCCAGCTCAAGCGAGAGCAATACCTGGACCAGGCGAGCGCGCAGGCAGCATTCGAGCATGCGCGCGACGCGCAGCTCAAGAAGGGCTTCCAGCTCATGTTCGCCCAGGGCGCGGAAGCGCCCCGATAGCCAAAGGGGTCAGAGTGAATTTC
>JBBRHT010000284.1:0-2334 GCA_038222295.1 Lysobacterales bacterium | reverse complement strand
GCGCACCGACTGGCCATGACCGACCCGATTCGCCTCGACAAGCGGGTTTCCGAGCTGATGCGCTGTTCCCGCGCGCAGGCGCAGCAGTACATCGACGGTGGCTGGGTATCGATCGATGGCGTCGTCTGCGAACAGCCCGGTACTGCCGTCACCACGGGACAGGTCGCCGTCGCCGCGGACGCGCAGCTCAACGCGATCGAGCCGGCGACGATCGTGTGGCACAAGCCGGCGGGCTTCGATGCAGCGCAGTCCGCTGCGGCGATCAATGCCGCCAATCGCAGCGCGACCGACGATTCCGGCGTGCGCCTGCTGAAACGGCACCTGCACGGCCTGACCGCGCTGATGCCGATCGACAGCGACGCCAGTGGACTGGTGGTGCTGTCCCAGGATGGCCGCATCTGGCGACGGCTCACCGAGGACTACGCCGCGATCGAACAGGAATTCGTCGTCGAGATCTCGGGCGACCCCGTCCCATACGGGATCGCGCGCCTGTGCAATGGCCTGCGGTACCAGGGCCGTCCACTGCCGCCATGCAAGGTCAGCTGGCAGAACGAGGTCCGCCTGCGGTTTGCCATCAAGGACGTGCGGCCCGGCCAGCTGCGGCACATGTGCCAGGAAGTCGGCCTGGAGGTGCTATGGATGCGAAGGATTCGCGTCGGCAGGATTCCGCTGGGGAAACTGCCGGTCGGCGAGTGGCGCTTCCTGCCGGTGGGCGCGCGTTTCTGACCCCCGCACGACCATCCCGACCGCGCGCAGAGCACGGAATGGGCCACGGCACGTTGACGGCGGCGGGCTTCGGACTGAAGCTGCGCCCACTTCGCAGCAATCGCCATGGATCAGAACGCCGATTTCAGCAACAAGGTGATGGACCTCCTGCTCGACGCCGTGTGCGTCGTCGATGCAGAGGGTCGCTACCTCTTTGTCAGCGCCGCATTCGAAACGGTGTTCGGGTATGCACCCGGGGAAGTCATCGGCAGGCAGATGATGGAGTTTGTCTTTCCCGATGACAGGGGCCGGACGCTGGCGGCCGTCGGCGAGATCATCGCCGGGCAAGCGCAGCCGCACTTCCAGAACCGATACGTGCGCAAGGACGGACAGGTCATCGACATCATGTGGTCGGCACGCTGGTCGGAGGAGGACCAGGTCCGCATCGCCGTCGCCCGCGACGTCACGCAACTCAAGCGTGTCGAGTCGATGCAGGCGGCCCTGTACGGGATATCGGAGGCCGCGCACTTGGCGGAGGACCTCGTGGCGTTGTTCGAGCGCATCCACCAGATCATCGGCGGACTGCTTCCGGCCAGGAACTTCTTCGTCGCCCTGTACGACCGCGAGAGCGACCAGTTGTCGTTTCCCTATTTCGTGGACGAGTACGACGCGCCGCCGCCGCCGCGGCCGCTGGATTCGGGGACACTCAGTGCACAGGTGATCCGCAGCGGACAGGCGCTGCTGCTGACGGCCGACGACTGGTTGGACCTGCCGGAACACATTGCCACCATCATCGGACGTGATTCGCTGGAATGGCTTGGCGTTCCGCTGCAGACCCACCAGGGTGTCATCGGCGCGCTGGTCGTGCAGAGCTATACCGGTGATGTGCGCTACTCGGACCGTGACAAGGAACTGCTGCAATTCGTCTCCATCCAGGTCGCGACCGCGATCGAACGCAAACGCAGCCAGGAGCGCCTGCAATACGTGGCCCGCTTCGACCAGCTGACCGACCTTCCCAATCGCGAGCTGTTCCAGGACCGCTTGCAGTCGGCGCTGGCCCTGGCCCGCCGGGACAAGTCACAACTGGCCCTGCTCTACATCGACCTGGACAAGTTCAAGCCGGTGAACGACAACTTCGGGCATGTCACGGGCGACCTGCTCCTGAACCAGGTCGCCCGTCGCATCACGGCCTGCGTCCGCGAGTCCGATACCGTCGCGCGCTTGGGCGGCGACGAATTCGTGGTCCTGCTCAACAAGGTCACATCGCCCGGGTGCGCCGGAATGGTCGCCGGGAAACTCCGGGATGCGCTCGACCGGACATTCATGGTCGGCGGCGAATCGCTGCACATTGCAGCCAGCATTGGCGTGGCCACGTACCCCGAGCATGGGGAGGATGGCAAGCACCTGCTTCGCCAGGCGGACCAGGCCATGTACGGAGCCAAGAAGCTTGGCGGCAACACCTTCCTCCTGGCCGACCCGCACCACCCCGACTGACGCGGCCAACGCGCGCATCGCGTTCCAAGTCCGACGCGGGCCGCGGGTCTTCCTCCTGACTGCCGCCCATCGGAAATACCCAGGCTCACTGCGCGCCATGCCCAATCCAAGTGCCGGCATCCTGCTGTTCAAGTA
>JBBRHT010000283.1:0-2340 GCA_038222295.1 Lysobacterales bacterium | reverse complement strand
GATACCGCCACCGATTTCGAGCACCAGCTGGCACTCCTGCAGGCGCAGTCGGGCAAGGGCCTGCGTGGCCTGGTGCTGGACCTGCGCAGCAACCCGGGCGGCCTGTTGACGTCGGCGGTGCAGATCGCCGACGACCTGCTGGAGAAAGGCAGGATCGTCACCACGCGCGGACGCATCCCCATGAGCGACAGCGAGTTCCGCGCGACCCCGGGCGACCGCCTGCGCGGCGCGCCGCTGGTGGCGCTGGTCGATGCCGGATCCGCAAGTGCCGCCGAGGTCCTGGCCGGCGCGCTGGCCGACAATCATCGTGCCCGCATCGTCGGCAGCCGCACCTTTGGCAAGGGCTCGGTGCAGACGCTGCTGCCGCTGGACAATGGCGACTCGATCAAGCTCACCACCGCCCGCTACTACACGCCCAGCGGCGCTTCCATCCAGGCGCGCGGCATCGAACCCGACGTGGTGCTGCATCCGGCCAAGGATGCGATCAACGGCGGCCGTGCCAACTACACCGAGGCCCTGCTGCCCGGCCACCTGCACGGGGACGGCGAAGGCCAGGCTGGCAGCAACGCCGGCGACGTCCTGGATGGCGATGCGCCGATCGCGGCAGCCCTGGTCGAGTTGAAGAAGCAGGTCGCCGGCGTTGCCGGTGCAAAGTCGGATCGCTGAAGCCACCAATGCGCCAGGGCGCCGGATGTCGAATCAGGTGACGCGCGCCAGCATCCGGCGGTGGCCGATCAGGCGTGCCCAGCGGGTGCCGATGTCCGACCAGCATACGTAGGCGGCCTCCCCGGCCAGCCGGAGCAGTGTCCGCGGACTCCATGGCAAGCGTGTCTCGGCCGCGCACAGCTCGCAGTCGAAGCCCAGCTGGCGGGCGAACAGGGCACAACGGGCGAGGTGGTAGCGGTTGCTGAGCAGCGTCACCCGTGGCAGCGCGCCGACGCCCGGGGTGGCCATGGGCAGCGACCCGATCAGCCGGATGGCGCCGTTGCGCAACAATTCACGGGCATTGCGCAGGTTCTGCAGGGTGTCGCGTGATTGGCCCTCCAGCTGCAGCGGCACCTGCGTGTCCAGGCCGCCGGCAAGCAGCGCGCTGCGCGCGACCTCGGCTTCGGTGGCCTCGCCGTCGGCGCCGCCGCCCAGCAGGACCACGCGCGACGGTCGACGTTCGTTCCAGAGCGAGACCGCCCGGTCGAGCCGGGCCTGGAAGTCGCGATCGATGCGACCGCGCGGGGCATGCTTGCCGAACAGCAGCACGCAGTCGCCTTGTTCAGGTCGGCACGATGCCCGACGCGC
Source organism: Lysobacterales bacterium (assembly GCA_038222295.1). Taxonomy (GTDB): domain Bacteria; phylum Pseudomonadota; class Gammaproteobacteria; order Xanthomonadales; family Xanthomonadaceae; genus Cognatiluteimonas. Next base: position 1,047 of record JBBRHT010000283.1, on the reverse strand, counting down.
GACGCGGATGACGTGCACCAGGTAACCCAGGTACACCAGGCCGGCGCTGAGCACGCAGACAGCCGCGGCGACGAAACCCGAATGCAGCACGTCGCCATCCCCCAACAGGGCGAGGCGATGGTCTTGGCGGCTGGACATGCGCGGACTGTAGACCCTGTACGGCGCCCATTCCGGGACGCTGGCTATACTTCTTGCCCTGGCTTGGCGCGATTGTCGATGCGTCGGGCGACCGAAAGTCCATTGGAGTCGTGCGTGTCGCCAACGTTGTCCCCGATGCCAGCGCTGTCCATTCGTGCCTACACCGCCACCACCGCGCTGGGTCGCGGCCGCGCGGCACAGGCCAACGCCTTGCGCACGCGTCGCGGCGGCCTGCGCCGCAATGATTTCGGCGATGCCGCGCTGGATACCTGGATCGGTCGCGTCGACGGGCTGGAGGATGCGGCACTGCCGGCGGCCTTCGCGCAATGGGAATGCCGCAACAACCGGCTGGCCTGGCTCGCGTTGCAGCAGGACGGCATGCTCGACGTGGTAGCCGGGATGCGCGCTCGCCATGGCGCCGAGCGCGTAGCACTGGTGCTGGGCACCTCCACGGCCAGCATCGGGGAAACCGAAGCGGCCTATGCCGACCTGCGCAGCGACGACGAGGGACGTCCGCAATTTCCGGCGGCGATGCACCGTCCCATCGTGCATACGCCGCATTCGATGGGTGATTTCGTGCGCGAGGCGACCGGGTTGCGCGGCCCCTGCGTCACCGTGGCGACCGCCTGCTCGTCCAGCGCCAAGGTCTTCGCGCAGGCGGCGCGGCTGATCAACGCTGGAGTGGTCGACGCGGCCCTCGTCGGTGGCGTGGATACGCTGTGCGGCAGTGTCCTCTATGGTTTCAACGCGCTCGGCCTGGTGTCGACGCGCGCCTGTCGTCCATTCGATGCCACGCGCGACGGCCTGTCGCTTGGCGAGGCCGGTGGCTTTGCGGTGCTGGAAAGGCCCAGCGACGGGCTTGGCCTGCAGTTGCGCGGTTACGGCGAATCCAGCGACGCCCACCACATG
>JBBRHT010000282.1:0-2344 GCA_038222295.1 Lysobacterales bacterium | reverse complement strand
CGGTGCGCGCTGAAGGACATGCCCGCCACTGGCGGCCGTCGCTCAGGCAGCCAGTTCCTGGGATAGCTTGCACAGGCGCGCCTCGAGTTCTTCGACCCGATAGGGTTTTGCCAGGAAATCGCAACCCTCGGGAATGGTCGGCAATTGGCCGCGCGCATACCCCGACACGAGCAGGACCTTGATATCCGGCCGGATCGCGCGCGCCCTGTGCAGCAGGTCGACGCCGCTCATGCCCTTGGGCATGACGATGTCGGTCAGCAGGATGTCGATGTCCTCGTCGCGCTGGATGATCTCGAGCCCGGCCGCGCCCTCGTCCGCCGTCAGCACTGCGTAGCCCATGTAGCGCAATGCCTCGACGGTAACGAGCTGCACGTCCGGATCATCCTCGACCAGCAGGATCTTGGTGGGCGTCCGACCATCCACATTCGTCGACGCCTGACTGCCCTCGCGCACGGGCAGGTAAAAGCCAACGACCGTCCCGCCGCCGACCGCGCTGTCGATGTTCACGCGGCCACCGGACTGCACGGCGAAGCCATAGACCTGGCTCAACCCCAGCCCACTGCCCTTGCCGACATCCTTGGTCGTGAAGAACGGCTCCGTTGCGCGTGCGCGCACGTCTTCCGTCATGCCACAGCCCGTGTCCTCGACGGATACACAGACGTACCTGCCGGGTTTCCCGGCGCCTTCCAGCTCCAGCGCTTCGCCGGGGGCAACGTCGTGCTCGCGCGTCCGCACGATGATCCGCCCGCCATCGGGCATGGCATCGCGCGCGTTGACGACCAGGTTGAGCATTGCCGCCTCGAACTCGCCGACATCGACGTCCACCACATCCAGCCCGCGCGACAGGCTGAATTCGATCTGCACGTTATCGCCGACGGCGCGACGCAGGACCGATTCGGCCGAATAGAGCACTGCATTGAGGTCGCTGCTTTCGGGATTGAGCGTCTGCCGACGCGAGAACGCGAGGAGTTGTCGCGTCAACAGCGCTCCGCGCTCGCCTGCGCGCTGCGCCACGGCCACCAGCCGACGGATGCGTTGTTGATCGCCGCTATCGGCGTTGATCAGGTCCAGGCTGTTGGTGATCACCGTCAGCAGGTTGTTGAAATCATGGGCCACGCCAAACGTCAGCTGGCCGATGGCCTCCATCCGGTGCGCCTGCAACATCGCCTGCTGGGCAACTTCCAGCGCAGCGGCCTGCTGCCGACGCTGGGTCACATCGCGCGTGATCTTGGCGAATCCGACCAGCAGGCCGTCGTCGTCATACACGGGGTCGATGACGACGCTGGCCCAGAAGCGCGTTCCATCCTTGCGAACGCGCCAGCCCTCCTTCTCGTACTTGCCCTCCGACAAGGCCGTGGCCAGGGCGTAGGCGGGCTCACCGCCCTCGCGGTCCTCGGTGGTGTAGAAGCAGGAGAAATGACGACCGATGACTTCATCGGCGCGATAGCCCTTGATGCGCTCGCCGCCGGGGTTCCAGCTGGCGATATTGCCGTTCACGTCCAGCATGAAAATGGCGTAATCGGTGACGCCCTGCACAAGCAGCCGGAACTGGCGCTCGCTCTCGCCAAGCGAGGTCGGGGTGTGGCCGGACTGTGCCGGGATGACGTCGTCGTCCACGGGCTCGCAGCGGATGTCTTTTGCGCTCACGCAATCTCCGGGAATCGCACTGCGTGCAATCGTTGACTGGAAGACCCACGGGCAAGCCCGCGGCACACGCGCCGGAGTTTACCGATGGGGGGCGTGAAGCCGCTGCACCGGGGGCCGGGAGCCCGCAGTCATATTGTGACCCGCGTCGCTTTTTCACGCTTCGTCGATGTTGCCTGGCCGCGACGCTGGCGGCACAGCAACCCGGGTTCCCGCACCTGCGCGCGGACACGATCGCCCGCGCTCACTACACTGCAGCACCCCGCGCACCGACTGGCCATGACCGACCCGATTCGCCTCGACAAGCGGGTTTCCGAGCTGATGTGCTGTTCCCGCGCGCAGGCGCAGCAGTACATCGACGGTGGCTGGGTGTCGATCGACGGTGTCGTCTGCGAGCAGCCAGGTACCGCCGTCACCGCGGGGCAGGTGACCGTCGCCGAGGACGCGCAGCTCAACGCGATCGAGCCGGCGACGATCGTGTGGCACAAGCCGGCGGGATTCGATGCAACGCAGTCCGCTGCGGCGATCACTGCCGCCAACCGCAGCGCGACCGACGATTCCGGCGTGCGCCTGCTGCAACGGCACCTGCGCGGCCTGACGCCTCTGATGCCGATCGACAGCGACGCCAGTGGACTGGTGGTGCTGTCCCAGGATGGCCGCATCTGGCGACGGCTCACCGAGGACTACGCCGCGATCGAAC
>JBBRHT010000281.1:0-2353 GCA_038222295.1 Lysobacterales bacterium | reverse complement strand
TCCGCGCGATCGCGCCCTGGTGGAGGCGATCGTCTTCGCCGGATTGCGCCAGCGCACGCGCTACGACGCCGCGCTCGCCGCATGGATGCCCAAGCCGCTGGGCCGTCGCGACAGTGGCCTGCGCGCCTTGCTGCTGGCCGGTCTCGCGCAACTGGACGCGCTCGGATTGCCCGCGCATGCCGCCGTCGCCTCGACGGTCGATGCCGCGCGCGTGCTCGGACACGCGCACCAGGCGGGCCTGGTCAACGCGCTGCTGCGGCGTGCGTTGCGCGAACCACTGCCCGCCGGCGATCCCGCCGCGGCCTGGCCGGCGTGGTTGCTTCAGCAGTTGCGCACGGACTGGCCGGAGGACATCGACCACATCCTGCTCGCAAGCATGCAGGCGGCGCCGTTGTGGTTGCGCGTCAACACCCAGCGGATCTCCGTCGAGGCCTGCCGCCAGCGACTGCACGACAGCAGGATCGAGGCGGACGTCGATCCACGTTGCTCCGATGGATTGCGGGTAGATGCCCCGGTCCCGGTGTCGGCGCTGCCCGGGTTCGCCGACGGCGAACTGTCCGTGCAGGACGGCAGCGCGCAACTGGTCGCCGACGCACTGGCGCCTGCGCGCGGCGCCCGCCTGCTCGATGCCTGTGCCGCGCCCGGCGGCAAGGCGGCGCACCTGCTCGAACGCGATCCGTCATTGCGGATGCTCGCGCTGGATGTCGATCCCGCGCGCCTGCGCAACGTGGCGTCCACGCTCGAGCGCCTGGCGATCCGGTCGGACGCAGTGGAACTGCGTGCGGCCGACGCGGCGCGTCCGGACAGCTGGTGGGACGGGCTCGCCTTCGACGCCATCCTGCTGGACGCGCCGTGCAGCGCGACCGGCATCGTGCGTCGCCAGCCGGACATCCTGCTGCATCGGCGCGAGGCCGACATCGCGGCGCTGGCGCAGGCGCAGTCCGCGCTGCTCGATGCGCTGTGGCCGACGCTCGCACCCGGCGGCACGCTGCTCTATTCGACCTGCTCGATCCTGCGCTGCGAAAACGACCAGCAGGTCGCGGCATTCCTCGATCGCACACCGGATGCGCACGTGGAGGCGCTGGATGCCCGCTTCGGCCGACCGCTGCCGGACGCCGGTGGCGGCCACGGCCACCAGCGACTGCCCGGCGACGGCGGCATGGACGGATTCTTCTACGCACGCCTGCGCAAGGCCGCATAGCGCGTGACGCAACCGCGCGCCGCTATCATCCGCCGCATGCCAAACGCACCGACCTGGACCCCGCACTCCCGCGCCGCGCGCGACACCTGGCTGTTCTGGATCGTCGCGCTGCTGGTGCTCGGCGCGGGCCTGGGCTTGCGCGATCCCTGGCCCGCCGACGAACCGCGCTTTGCCCTGGCCGCGAAGATGATGGTCCAGGGCGGCGACTGGCTGTTTCCGCATCGCGGCAACGAGCTGTATGCCGACAAGCCGCCCCTGCTGATGTGGCTGCAGGCGGCCGGCTACATGGTCTTCGGCAACTGGCGCGTCGCCTTCCTGCTGCCATCGCTGCTCGCGTCGCTGGGCACGCTGTGGTGCGTGGTCGACCTCGGCAAGCGGCTGTGGACACGGCGGGTCGGCCTGTACGCCGGCTGGGCACTGCTGTTCGCGTTGCAGTTCACCTACCAGTCCAAGAAGGCACAGATCGATCCGCTGGTGACGTTCTGGATCACGCTGGCCAACTACGGGCTGCTGCGGCATTTCCTCAGCACGCGCCACGACCCGGAACCGGACTGGCGGATGTGGACGCTGGGGTGGTTCGCCGCGGGCCTTGGGACCATCACCAAGGGCGTAGGCGTGCTCGCGCTGGTGATGCTGGTGCCGGCATTGTTCGCGACGCTGCGCAGCTGGCGTGATATCCGCGCGCCGTTGCTGGCCTGGCGCGTGCTGCTGGGCCCGCTGGCATTCCTCGTCGCGATGGCGCTGTGGCTGGTCCCGATGCTCGCGGTCGCGCTGTCCAGCGCGGATCCGGCGTACCACGCCTACGTCGACGACATCCTCTTCCACCAGACCGCGGGACGCTACGCGAAATCCTGGGATCACCCGCAGCCGTACTGGTACCACCTGGAAGTGATGCTGACCGTGTGGCTGCCGACCGCGCTGGCGCTGCCATGGGCGCTGCCGGCATGGGCGCGGCGCCTGCGACGCCGTGACGCGCGCTACCTGCTGCCGCTGGCGTGGTGGGCGCTGGTGGTGCTGTTCTTCTCGATCCCCAGTGGCAAGCGCGATGTCTACATCATGCCGGCGCTGCCGATGATGTGCCTCGCACTGGCTCCGTTGTTGCCGGGCATCGTGCGCAAGCGATCGGCGCAATGGCTCGCGCTGGTCTTCGGT
>JBBRHT010000280.1:0-2387 GCA_038222295.1 Lysobacterales bacterium | reverse complement strand
AACCAGTCGCCGAGTCGATCCGGATCGTTCATGCGCAAGGCATTCAGTGCAACGAGGACCCGCTGCATCGCATCGGCATCGATCTCGTTGGGATCGGTCGCGGCCACCAGATCGGGATCGGTATACCGCTGGCTGTCGTCGGACGCTTCGATCAGTTCGTCGACGAAATCGCCCAGGAGTTCCGACGCGGCTGGCGCACGCATCCCGATCGAGAAGGTCAGGCACGCGTCCTCGGCAATGCCGTGATGCGGGACTCCCGGCGGCAGGTAGAGCATGTCGCCCGGTCCGAGCGTCCACTCATGCGTGGGATGGAACTGCGTGAGCAGCTTCAGCTCGCTGTCAGTGCGGAACTCAACCGACGGCTTGGCCGACGCATCCACCTGCCAGCGGCGGCGGCCGAGCCCCTGCAGCAGGAAGACGTCGTACTGGTCCACGTGCGCGCCGACGGACCCTCCAGGTGCCGCAAAGCTGACCATCACATCGTCGATGCGCCAGCGCGGCAGGAAGTCGAACGCCGGCAACAAGGCCGCGACGTCCGCATCCCACTTGTCGACGTCCTGGACCAGCAGGGTCCAGTCCTGCGTTGGCAGCGTGGGGAACAACTCCTCGGGAAAGGGACCGTGGCGCAGCAGCCATTGGTCCAGCTCGCCGGAATACCCGGTCTCGTGCATCACGATCCGCGACAGCGCGGCGTCCTCGCATGCCAGGCCGGCGAGGTCTTCGGGACTGATTGGCGTCTCGAACCCGGGGAACGCGTTGCGGATGAGCAGCGGCCGCTTTTGCCAGTAGTCGCGCAGGAATTCCGCCGGCGTCATGCCCAGCGGCGTGCGCTGTGCGGCATCGACTTCGACGGGCGGCGTCCGTTTCGCCACGTCAGATGCTCCGGGCCAGCTGCTCCGCCAGGCCGGTGTAGCTGGCGGGAGTCATGTCCAGCAGGCGCTGGCGTACGTCGTCGGGCAGTGCCAGCGTCGCGATGAACGTGCGCATGGCCGCGGCATCGATGCCATGGCCGCGGGTCAGCGCCTTGAGCTGCTCGTAGGGGCTGGGCAGGCCATGTCGCCGCATCACGGTCTGCACGGCTTCGGCAAGTACTTCCCATGACGCGTCGAGGTCGGCGGCAATGCGCTCTGGGTTGGCCGTCAGCTTGCGCAGGCCGCGAAGCAGGGCATCCAGGCCGACCAGCGTGTGGCCGAAGGCCGTGCCCAGTGCGCGCAACACGGTGGAGTCGGTCAGGTCGCGCTGCCAGCGGCTGATCGGCAGCTTGGCGGCGAAGTGCTCCAGCAACGCATTGGCAACGCCCAGGTTGCCCTCGGCGTTCTCGAAATCGATTGGATTGACCTTGTGCGGCATCGTCGAACTACCCACCTCGCCAGCCTTGACCGCCTGCTTGAAGTAGCCCAGCGAAATGTATCCCCACAGATCACGGCACAGGTCGATCGCGATCGTGTTGATCCGCTTGTGGGCATCGCACAGTTCGGCGATGCCGTCGTGGGGCTCGATCTGCGTGGTGTAGGCCTGCCAGTCCAGCCCGAGCGAGGTCACGAACGAGCGCGACAACGCCGGCCAGTCGACGTCCGGATAGGACGCCAGGTGGGCGTTGTAGTTGCCGACGGCACCGTTGAGCTTGCCCGGCATCGGCAGCGCCGCCAGCACCTCGCGCTGCCGGCGCAGGCGCGCGACGACGTTGGCGATTTCCTTGCCGACGGTCGTCGGCGACGCGGTCTGCCCGTGCGTGCGCGACAGCATCGACAGGCCCGCGTGCGCATGCGCCATGTCCTGCAGGTGCGTGATGAGTGTGTCCAGCGTCGGCAGCAGGACGGTCTGCCGCGCCTCGCTCAACATCAGCGCGTAGCTGAGGTTGTTGATGTCCTCGCTGGTGCAGGCGAAGTGCACGAACTCCAGCGCTGGACGCAACTCGACATCCTCGGCGAAGCGTTCCTTGATGAAGTACTCCACGGCCTTGACGTCGTGGTTGGTGGTGCTCTCGATCGCCTTCACGCGGGCCGCGTCGGCGACGGAGAACGTCGACGCAAGTTCCCGCAGGCGCGACGTCGCACTGTCGGAAAAAGCGCCCAGTTCGACCACGCCGGGTTCGCGGCCAAGCGCCAGCAGCCACTCGATCTCGACCCTGACCCGCGCCCTGATCAGCCCGAACTCGGAAAAGATCGGCCGCAACGCATCGACCTTGCCGGCATAGCGGCCATCGAGCGGGGAAAGGGCAAGCAATCGGGCGTCGGACATGGCGGGCGCTGGATGGGGGATGACGCAATTCTAAACGGTCGCGGCGGTATGCTCGGCCAGGGCCACGGGCAACGAGCAGGGACGGGCGACATGGCGAAGGCAACAGGCTCGCGCACGGAGCACGACAGCATGGGCGAATTGCAGGT
>JBBRHT010000279.1:0-2395 GCA_038222295.1 Lysobacterales bacterium | reverse complement strand
GCGACGTGGTGCTGTCGATCGGGCGCACGACGGTGGGTAGTCCGGCGGCGCTCGACCGCGAACTGGCTCACGTCAAGGCCGGCCAGACGGTCATGCTGCTGGTGCGTCGCGGCGATGCGACCCAGTTCGTCGCGGTGACACCGCGCGCCGACGACGCGCGGGGATAGGCCGCGCACCGTCCGGGTGCTAGGCCCGGGCCGGTTGCAACCCGTCCGGTTGCTGCGATCCTGCCCGCTGCAGGCGCCCTGCTGGCGCGGCGCGGAAGGGGCAGTGGGCCTGTCGTGCGACAATGGTGTGTTACCACCATCCCTCGGCGCGCTTGCGCCCCGCACGCAGCCAGGTTCATGCAGCCAGACCCAAAACAGAATGATCGGATGCGGAAAATCCGCAATTTCTCGATCATTGCCCATGTCGACCACGGGAAGTCGACGCTGGCCGACCGCATCATCCAGCTATGCGGCGGCCTGCAGGACCGCGAGATGGAAGCGCAGGTCCTGGATTCCAATCCGATCGAGCGCGAGCGCGGCATCACCATCAAGGCCCAGTCGGTGTCGCTGCCCTACACCGCGCGCGATGGCGAGACCTACCAGTTGAATTTCATCGACACGCCCGGGCATGTCGACTTCAGTTACGAAGTGTCGCGTTCGCTTGCCGCCTGCGAGGGCGCGCTGCTGGTGGTCGATGCCGCGCAGGGCGTCGAGGCGCAATCGGTCGCCAACTGTTACACGGCGGTGGAGCAGGGACTCGAAGTGGTCCCTGTGTTGAACAAGATCGACCTGCCGACGGCCGACATCGAGCGCGTCAAGAAGGAAATCGAAGCCGTCATCGGCATCGACGCCGAGGATGCCGTCGCCATCAGCGCGAAGACGGGGCTGAACGTCATCGACGTGCTGGAAGCCATCGTCCAGCGGATCCCGCCACCCAAGCCGCGCGGAAGCGATCGCCTGCAGGCGCTGATCATCGATTCGTGGTTCGACAATTACCTCGGCGTCGTGTCGCTGGTGCGCGTGATGCAGGGCGAGATCAAGCCGGGCGACAAGATCCTGGTGATGTCGACCGGGCGCACGCACCTGGTTGACAAGGTCGGCGTGTTCACGCCCAAGCGCACGGACCTCGCCCGGCTCGGCGCGGGCGAAGTCGGCTGGGTCAACGCGTCGATCAAGGACGTGCATGGCGCGCCCGTCGGCGACACGCTGACGTCGGCGGCGCTGCCCGCGGACAGTCCGCTGCCAGGTTTCCAGGAGATGCAGCCGCGCGTGTTCGCCGGCTTGTTCCCGGTGGAGTCGGACGACTATCCCGCGCTGCGCGAAGCGCTGGAAAAGCTGCGGCTCAACGATGCCGCGCTGCGCTTCGAGCCGGAATCTTCCGAAGCGATGGGCTTCGGCTTCCGCTGTGGGTTCCTCGGCATGCTGCACCTGGAGATCGTCCAGGAGCGGCTCGAGCGCGAATACGACCTCAACCTCGTCACCACCGCGCCGACGGTGATCTACGAGGTGCTGCTGACCGACGGCACCGTGATGCCGCTGGACAACCCGGCGAAACTGCCGCCGCCCAACCGGCTGCAGGAAATCCGCGAACCGATCATCCTGGCGACGATCCTCACCCCGCCCGATTACGTCGGCAACATCATCACCCTGTGCGAGGAAAAGCGTGGCTCCCAGCAGGGCATCCAGTACCTGGGCAGCCAGGTGCAGATCAGCTACGAGCTGCCGATGGCGGAAGTCGTCCTGGACTTCTTCGACCGGCTGAAGTCGGTGTCGCGCGGTTACGCGTCGCTGGACTACCACCTGATCCGCTTCGATGCGGGCCCGTTCGTTCGCGTCGATACGCTGATCAATGGAGACAAGGTCGATGCGATGAGCCTGATCGTGCACCGCGCCCACGCTGATCGTCGCGGTCGCGAGATCGCGGAGAAGATGCGCGAGCTGATCCCGCGCCAGATGTTCGACGTCGCCATCCAGGCGGCCGTCGGCGCACAGGTCATCGCGCGCACGACCGTCAAGGCCATGCGCAAGAACGTGCTGGCCAAGTGCTACGGCGGCGATGCGTCGCGCAAGAAGAAGCTGCTCGAGAAGCAGAAAGCGGGCAAGAAGCGCATGAAGCAGGTCGGTCGCGTCGAAATCCCGCAGGAGGCCTTCCTGGCCGTGCTGCAGGTGGACAGCAAGTAGGCCGGTCCCAACAATCCGTGCTGGCCATGGCCAGCATCACGTCCGGCTTGGCCGGAACGACAGTCGCAACGACAAACAGGAGCGGGTATGCGTTGGTTTGAAATCGCCCTCGTGGCACTGACGCTGTTCTCCGGCGCGGTCTGGCTGCTGGACAAGCTCTACCTCGCCAAGCGCCGTGCGGCACGCGCCGGCCTGTTGGAGCCGACGGAGCCGATGGTCGTCGACTA
>JBBRHT010000278.1:0-2406 GCA_038222295.1 Lysobacterales bacterium | reverse complement strand
CTGATGTCGACGCCCACCAAGGGCGGCTGGCTTTTTGTGATCAGTCCCACGTTTTCTCCCCTTATGTCACGGGCGCTTACGCGCACAACGTGCCCCGTTGCATTAAATAACGGACTTTTCACGCCATGGCAATCCCCCCGGCTCCCCATGCCCCGCTGCGCTCACCTCAAACTGGCGTCGGCGTCTCCCTTTGGAAAGACCCCACGCCAGCCGTCGGTCGCGGCTCCTCTATACTCCGGGGCCTGTAGACCTGCAACACGCCCCCGCACGCCATTTCCTGGATTTCCACCTGATGCCCCGTCTTCACCGCCTGCTTCGCTGGGGGCTGCTCGCCTTCGCGGGCCTTTGCGTACTCGGCCTGCTGGCAATGGGTACGCTGTATTTCCTGATCTCCTCCAAGCTGCCGGATGTCGATTCGCTGCGGCATGTGGAGTTGCAGGAGCCGATGTACGTCTATGCCCGCGACGGGCGGCTGATGGCGCTGTTCGGGGAAACCCGGCGCTATCCGGTGGACATCGCCAAGGTCCCGCTGCGCATGAAGCAGGCCTTCATCGCGATCGAGGACAACCGCTTCTACGAGCACCATGGCGTGGATTACAAGGGCGTGGCGCGCGCCGTCTGGATGCTGGCCACGACGCATGACAAACGCGTTGCCGGCGGCTCGACGATCACCCAGCAGGTGGCTCGCCAGTTCTTCCTGAGCTCCGAGTACAGCTACACGCGCAAGCTGGCCGAGATGTTGCTTGCCATGAAGATGGAGCGCGAGCTGTCGAAGGACGAGATCTTCCAGCTCTACCTCAACAAGAGTTTCTTCGGCAACCGCGCCTATGGCATCGGCGCGGCGTCTGAGTTCTATTTCGGCAAATCGCTGGCCCAGCTCGACCTTGACGAGATGGCAACCCTGGCGTCCATCCCGAAATTCCCCTCGAGCGGCAATCCGATCAGCAACCCGGAGCGCGCGCGGATCCGTCGCGATTACGTGTTGCAACGCATGCACGAACTGGGCTTCATCAGCAGCGCCGAACAGCTCGCTTCGCAGTCGGTGCCCATGCATGCGGCGCCACACGAGCGCCCGATCGAGGTCAGCGCGCCCTACGTCGCCGAAATGGTCCGCCAGGAGATGCTCGCGCGATTCGGCGGTGACGTACTGACGCTCGGCTACCACGTCACCACCACCATCGATCCGGTGCTGGAAGCAGCGGCAACCCAAGCGGTTCGTGATGGATTGACGGAATACGACCACCGCCATGGCTGGCAGGAGGTCGAGCAGCATTTCGACCTGGCTGCGGACGAAGACGCAGCAACCGCGAGCGCGCGCCTGCGCAACATCGCCATCCAGGGCGATCGCATTCCTGCAGTGGTCCTGCGCAGCGGCGCGGGCACTGCCGATGTCGTGCTGGCCGACGGCAGCATGCTGACGCTGGACGCATCCAGCAGCCGCTGGACCGGGCGTGCGCCTTCCGCACTGGTCAAGCGTGGCGACCTGGTCCGCGTACGTCGCATGCTGGCCGAATCGGGCAAGGACGGTGACGCCACGACATCCGCGACCGCGCCCGCGGTGCGGTTCACGCTCGACCAGCTACCCCATGCGCAATCGGCGCTGGTCTCCCTGCAGCCCGACAACGGCGCCCTGCGGGCGCTCGTCGGCGGCTTCAGTTACGCCGGCAACAAATTCAACCGCGCGACCCAGGCGCGCCGCCAGCCAGGCTCGAGCTTCAAGCCGTTCCTGTACGCGGCCGCCTTCGAGCGCGGCTTCAATCCGGCTTCGATCGTGCTGGATGCGCCGGTGGTCTTCAAGGATCGTCGCGGCCACATCTGGCGGCCACAAAACGATACCGGCGATTTCGCCGGCCCCATGCGCCTGCGCGAGGCGCTGGTGCAATCCCGCAACCTGGTTTCCGTGCGGCTGCTGGACGCCATCGGCGTGGATTACGCACGCCGATACATCAGCCACTTTGGAATCGACGAAACGCTGCTGCCGCCGAACCTGTCGATGTCCCTCGGGACGGCTTCGCTGCCGCCGATCATGATGGCGCGCGGTTACTGCGCCTTCCCCAACGGTGGATTCCGTGTCACGCCATGGTTCATCGACGAGGTCCGTGATCGCAACGGCAAGCTCATCTTCAAGGAGAAGCCAGCTACCGCGTGCCCGTCGTGTGGTGTGCAGGTCGTCAACGGCGCTGCCGTTCCGACGTCCAGCGTCGTGGCCGGTTTCGACCTGAGCTCCGGCCCTGCGCCTGCTCCAACACCGGCCAACGATCAGCAGGTCGCAACCGGCGCACCCGCCGCATCGGCCCCAGCCAGGGTTTCGGCGCCGATGCCCGCCGACACGGTCCCGGCCCCGCGGGCGATCGACGCCCGCGTGGCCTACCAACTGGTATCGATGATGCGCGACGTCGTCCAGCG
>JBBRHT010000277.1:0-2464 GCA_038222295.1 Lysobacterales bacterium | reverse complement strand
ATTCTTAGAGGCAGCGGCGATGGATGCGCGTTGTTGCCGGGTTTGGCCGATGTGCCAGCTCTTCGTAGGAGCTGCGTCAGCTGCGACCGGACGCTTCGACCTGCGTGCAGCCCGCAACCGGGCGGGTCGCCGTCGCAGCTGCCGCAGCTCCTACAGGAGCCAGCGTGTTGCCGATACCAGCGACGACGTGTGCAGACAGCATTCCACGCTCTCGCTGCTGAAGATGCCAATCGCAAAGGACACTCCACCCACCCGGAGGGTGGCGCACATGGATGTGCGCCGTTTTCAGTCGCGCCAGGATGGTGAGTCTGAAAATGGCCGGTCTACTCGCAAACCGAATGGCCCTGATCGGGGAAGCGCCCTTTCCTTTGGTTACTTTTCTTTGGCCTGCAAAGAAAAGTAACTCGCCAACGGCGAAAGCGTTTAAAGCGCCGCAGGCAATCAGCACGGCAATCCCGCCGGCGCTAAAATGACCACATGACCTTCCCCATCTACGCCATCACCCTCGACCTCGACGACACCCTCTGGCCGGTCGCACCCGCCATCGAGCGTGCCGAGGCTGCGCTGGATGCCTGGATGCAGGCGTGCGCTCCGCGCGCGGCCCTGCGTTGGCCGCTCGCGGAGCGGCGCGTGTTGCGTGACCAGGTGGACGCCGAACATCCGGATCTCGCACACGACTTCACCGCGCAACGCATGATCACCCTGGAACGCATGCTGCAGGCGACGGGCGACGACACCGCGCTGGTCGCGCCGGCGTTCGAGGCCTACTTCGCCGCGCGCTGCGAGGTCGAGCATTACGACGACAGCGTCGAGGCGCTCGAGCGCCTGGCGGCACGCGTGCCGCTGGCGGCGGTGAGCAACGGCAACGCCTGCCTGCGCCGCATCGGGCTGATCCACCTGTTCGCGTTCCAGCTGGGTGCACGTGAGCACGGCGCAGCCAAGCCGGCGCGCAGCATCTTCCATGCCGCCTGCGCGCAGTTGCGTTGCAAGCCAGCGCACGTGTTGCACGTCGGCGACGACATCGCGCTGGACGTGGTCGGTGCGGCGCGGGCCGGCCTGCGCACCTGCTGGATCAACCGGCGCGATGACAGCGGCGCGGTCCGCGAGTGGCCGCATCGCGACGTGCAACCCGACCTGCAGTTCGACACCCTCGCCGCACTGGCCGACTGGCTGGATGCGTCCCGATCCGACTATTCGCAGAGTGCCGCATGACGCTTCCGCAAGGTTTCATCGCTCCCGCCGACGCGCATCCGCGCCCCCTGCACGTCGTCAGCCGCGACACGCTGGAGCGCTGGCGGCAGGGCCAGGCGCCGTCGACCGTGGCGTGGCTGACGGCACACGGTTACGACGGTTCGCCCGGATCGGTGTTGGCATTGCCCGGCGGCGATGGTGCGATGGCTGGCGCATTGCTCGGCGTTGGCGACGCACTCGACCCGGCCAGCTACGGTCACGCGCCCTACGCGCTGCCGGCAGGCGACTGGCAGGTCGAAGGCACGCTCGACGCCGGCGCCCGCTCGGCACTGCAGCTGGGCTGGGGCCTGGGCGCCTACCGCTACGATCGCTTCCGCGCTCCGCCGCGGCCACCGGCGCGGCTGGTGCTCGACAAGCCCGATGCGGAAACGACCGACCTGCTGGCAGCGAGCCTGCGCGTGCGCGACCTGGTCAACACGCCGACCGAATCGCTGGGTCCGGCCGAACTGGAGCAGATCGTGCGCGACATCGCCGTGCGCCATGACGCGACGGTCGAGGTCATCACCGGGGACGAGCTGCTGGCGCGCAATTTCCCGGCCATCCACGCCGTCGGCCGGGCGTCGCATCGCAAGCCGCGGCTCATCGCCTTGCACTGGGGCGACGCGTCGCATCCGCACGTCGCGATCGTCGGCAAGGGCGTGTGCTTCGACACCGGCGGGCTCAACGTCAAGCTCGCCGACGGCATGCGCAACATGAAGAAGGACATGGGTGGCGCCGCGCATGCCATCGCACTGGCCGAACTGGTCATGGCACGCAAGCTGGCAATGCGCATCACCCTGCTCGTGCCTGCCGTGGAGAACGCCATCGGCCCGGAAAGCTATCGCCCCGGCGACGTGATTTCCACGCGCAAGGGCCTGCACATCGAGATCGACAACACCGACGCCGAGGGTCGCGTCGTCCTCGGCGATGCGCTCACGTTCGCCAGCGAGCAGTCGCCGGACCTGCTGCTCGATTTCGCCACGCTCACCGGCGCCGCGCGCACCGCGCTGGGCCCGGACTTGCCCGCCCTCTACGCCAACGACGATGCACTGGCCCAGCAGTGGCTCGACGCGGGCATGCAGGTGCGCGATGCCCTGTGGCGGATGCCGTTATGGCGCCCGTACCTGCGTTACCTGACCAGCAACATCGCGGACCTGGCCAATTCAGGCTCGTCGAAAATGGCCGGCAGTATCAGTGCGGCGCTGTACCTGGAGTGCTTCGTGCCGCAATCGCT
>JBBRHT010000276.1:0-2507 GCA_038222295.1 Lysobacterales bacterium | reverse complement strand
CGATGCGGTGGCGCGCATGGCGCGCTGGGCGCCTTCGAGCTGGATGCGCGACTCGACGCCGCGACGCTGGCGGATGCGGTTGAACTCGCGGAAGCCGCCTTCGAAGATCGCCTCGAGCCCGCCGATGTCGCGGTTGCGCTCGGTGGCGCCGGCATAGAGCTTGGATAACTCCGCGCCGGACCAGAAACGCTCCTCGAAGCGCGTCGCTTCGCGCGCGGCACGGTCGAGCACGCGCTTCTTGCGGAAGATGATCACCCACGACGCGACCGACGCGAACAGCAGCAACAACAACACCAGTTGCACGGGAATACTGGCGTGCAGCACCAGCTGCATCATGTCCAGGCCATTGGAGCCGGCGGCAGGCAATGCATCCGCCGCGCCTTGCCCGAGTTGCGCGGCCTGTGCGGGCGCGTCCTCGGGCAGTGGTTGGACCGCGGTCGCCTGCAGTGCGGCCAGCAAGGGCGTCATGCGTTGTTCTCCACCAGGCTTGTCTCCAGGGATTTGAGTTCGTCGTACAAGGGATCGGGGATGGCACGCGGGCGGAAATCCGATGCGCCAAGCGCCGCCACCCGAACCTGCGCATCGAGCAGCAGCAGCCCGTCACGGAGGACGGTCTGCGCGAGCACCAGGCTGGCACGACGGCATTGCCGCAGCGACACCGTCACCTCAAGCGAATCGTCCAGTCGCGCGGGCTGGCGAAAGTCGATGCGCATCGCACGCACCGCGAACACCAGGCCGAGTTCCTCGCGCAACAGTTGCTGGCCCTTGCCGCGCGCCCGCAACCATTCGGTGCGTGCGCGCTCCAGGAACGCCACATATTGCGCGTGGTACACCACCCCGCCCGCGTCGGTATCTTCCCAATACACCCGTGTCGGCCAACTGAACACCGAAAAGGGATCAGAGTGAATTTCGCTCACATCTGATCTCCTTGTGTTAGGTCCTCCAGGGGACACTTCACTCCGACCCCTTCTCGGCGACGGCATTGGGGTCGAACAGGTCGACCACCGACGTCCGCGGCTTGAGCCCGAGGTGGCGATAGGCCTTCGCACTGGCCATGCGACCGCGCGCGGTGCGGATGAGATATCCCTGCTGGATCAGGTAGGGCTCGATGACATCCTCCAGCGTGCCGCGCTCCTCGCTCAGCGCGGCAGCCAGGGACTCCACGCCCACCGGTCCGCCGTCGAACGAGTCGACGATCGTGCGCAGCAGGCGCCGGTCGAGTTCATCGAAGCCCTCCGGGTCGACCTTGAGCATCTGCATGGCGGCGTTGGCGACATCGGAATCGATCCGGCCCTCGGCGCGTACCTGTGCGAAGTCGCGTACGCGCCGCAGCAGCCGGTTGGCGATGCGCGGGGTACCGCGCGAGCGACGCGCGATCTCACCGGCGCCCTGCGGCACGCAATCGATGCCGAGGATCGCGGCCGAACGGCGCACGATACGCGCCAGCTCCTCAGGGCTGTAGAACTCCAGCCGTTGCACGATGCCGAAGCGGTCGCGCAATGGAGCCGTCAGCAGCCCGGCGCGCGTGGTGGCACCGATCAGCGTGAATGGCGGGAGGTCGAGCTTGATCGAGCGCGCCGCGGGGCCCTCGCCGATCATGATGTCGATCTGGTAATCCTCCATCGCCGGATAGAGGACTTCCTCGATGGCCGGCGACAGGCGATGGATCTCGTCGACGAACAGCACGTCATGCGGCTGCAGGTTGGTCAGCAGCGCCGCGAGGTCGCCCGCCTTCTCGATGACGGGACCGGAGGTCTGGCGCAGGCCGACGCCAAGCTCGTTGGCGATCACATGCGCCAAGGTGGTCTTGCCAAGGCCAGGAGGCCCGAAGATCAGGACGTGGTCGAGCGCTTCGCCGCGCTGTTTCGCCGCCTCGATGTAGATGGACAGCTGCTCGCGGACCGGCTGCTGGCCAAGGTATTCATCCAGCCGCCTGGGCCGGATCGACGCCTCGATCGCGTCGTCCTCGCGGGTGGCGGCGGTTGCGATGATGCGGTCTTCATCCATCGTGGATATGGTCGCACGGGGCGAGCGCCTGTGCATGCGCCGGATGTGGTGTTTTGCCTGCTTGGCGTGACGCCGGCCGAACCCCGCATTGATTGCCTGCGGCGCTGAAACGCTTTCGCCGTTGGCGAGTTACTTTTCTTTGGGAAGCCGCAAAGAAAAGTAACCAAGAGAAAGCGGCTTTCCCCGATCAGGGCTGACTCGCCGAGCGAGTTTCCCTGCCATTTTCAGACTCGCCATCCACGGCTCGGCTGAAAACGGCGTCCATCCATGGACGCCGCCTCCGGGTGGGTGGAGTGTCCTTTACGATTGGCATCTTCAGCAGCGAGAGCGTGGAATGCTGTCTGCACACGTCGTCGCTGGTATCGGCAACACGCTGGCTCCTGTAGGAGCTGCGTCAGCTGCGACGGCGACCCGCCCGGTTGCGGGCTGCACGCAGGTCGAAGCGTCCGGTCGCAGCTGACGCAGCTCCTACGAAGAGCTGGCACATCGGCCAAACCCGG
>JBBRHT010000275.1:0-2568 GCA_038222295.1 Lysobacterales bacterium | reverse complement strand
CGGGCGAAAGTCTGGGCATCCTGGCTGGGCTGCCTGGCAGCCACCGTGTACCTGCCCATCGACCTCTACGCGCTGGGCAAGCATCCCGGTGCGCCGACCGTCGCCGTGCTGGCCATCAACCTGCTCATCGTCTGGGTGCTGGCGCGCGACATCTTCCGGCGTCGCTACTGACGGCGACCAAGCCTTCCGCCGATGTTCGACAAGGGGTTTCCCGATGGGGCGTTGTGCATTTCCACTGATCGTACTGGCGTTGCTGGCGTCCTGCAGCCAGGTCGACGTCAAGCCAGCGGACAGCGAAACCGTTCACGCCGGCACGGCGTCGACGTCCATCAAAGCGATGCCGGATGTGGTCGAAACCGACATCGCCACCCTGCAGCGGCGCATGCAGCAGGGCACGCTGACTTCGCACGCCTTGACCCTGGCCTACCTGCAGCGCATCGCCGTACTGGACCAGGCCGGTCCGTCGCTGCACGCCGTCATCGAGCGCAATCCAGAGGCGCTGGCCGAAGCGGATGCATCCGATGGCGAACGCCGGAACGGCGCGATACGTGGTCCGCTGCATGGCATCCCCGTGCTGCTGAAGGACAACATCGACGCGACGCCGATGGTCAATTCGGCGGGATCGCTGGCCTTGGCCGACAACCATCCGACAACCGATGCGTTCCTCGTGCAGCGCCTGCGTGCGGCCGGTGCGGTGATCCTTGGCAAGACCAACCTGAGCGAATGGGCGAACTTCCG
This sequence comes from Lysobacterales bacterium, assembly GCA_038222295.1. Classification (GTDB taxonomy): domain Bacteria; phylum Pseudomonadota; class Gammaproteobacteria; order Xanthomonadales; family Xanthomonadaceae; genus Cognatiluteimonas. Next base: position 1,830 of record JBBRHT010000275.1, on the reverse strand, counting down.
CTCATCGCGTGCGACATCCGGTTGGAGCGCCCGCGGCGGACAGACACGCAGCCCGTACGCGCTCGATCGCAATCCATGCGGATCGAGCGCCGGGACCGGCACCGCGATCACAGCGAGTTTGGCGGCGGTCGGCGTCGGCACCGAAACCGACGGCAGCATCATCTGCCCCTCGTCGGCAGCGGGCCTGGTCGGCATCAAGCCGACCGTGGGGCTGGTGAGCCGCGGCGGCATCATCCCCATCTCACATTCGCAGGACACCGCCGGGCCGATGGCGCGCAGCGTGGCCGACGCCGCGATATTGCTGTCGGCGATGACCGGCGCGGACCCAGGCGACAGTGCGACCTCGCGCAGCGCCGGACACGTGGCGACGGACTACACCGCGCATTTGAAGGCTGATGCGCTACGCGGCGCGCGCATCGGCGTGCTGCGCAAATCCATGGGCTTCAATCCGGATGTCGATGCCGCGATGGAGCGTTCGATCGCTGCCATGCGCGCCGCCGGAGCGACGGTTGTCGACGCCGAAATCCCGACCGCAGGCCAGTGGGACGCGCCCGAAGTCGAGTTGCTGTCATATGAGTTCAAAGCCGACCTTGAGGCCTATTTGGCCCACAGCAACGCATCGATCCGCACGCTGGCCGGCCTGATCGCGTTCGACAATGAGCACGCACAGGTAGAAATGCCCTATTTCGGACAGGAGCTGTTCCTGCAGGCGCAAGCCAAGGGACTGTTGACCGAAAAGCCCTATCTCAAGGCCCGCGACAAGGCTCGCCGGCTGGCAGGACATGATGGCCTCGACGTCGCACTGCGGAAGCAGCATCTCGATGCACTCGTTGCCCCGGCGATGTCGCCTGCCTGGCTCACCGACCCGATCAATGGCGACCACTTCACCGGCGCCGGTTACGGCGTCGCTGCGGTCGCGGGCACGCCCAGCCTGACCGTGCCGATGGGTGACAGCCATGGCTTGCCCTTCGGCATCGTGCTCCTGGGGCCGGCGTGGAGTGAAGGTCGATTGATTGAACTCGGTTATGCGTTCGAGCAGCTAACGCATGCACGCAAGCCGCCGCACTTCCTGCCGACCGTCGATTTCACCCAGTAACCCGGCTGGAGACGCTGGATCAGGCAGAGGCGGGCATCGCGAGCTGTCCCTGCTTGCGCACGACGAGCATCGCAATTTCCAGCGCCTGCTCGTAATTCAGTCGTGGGTCCACCGCCGAGCGATAGGCGCGGGACAAATCGCCTTCCGTCAGCTCCCGGGCGCCACCAAGGCACTCGGTGACATCCTCACCGGTCAGCTCAAGGTGCACGCCACCCAGTCGGGTGCCGGCCGCGGCATGGATCTCGAAAGCCAGCTCCAACTCGCTACGAATGTTGCCGAAGCGGCGCGTCTTGTAGCCGTTGCCGGTGGTTTCGGTGTTGCCGTGCATCGGGTCGCAGATCCACAACACGCGGCGCCCCTCGCTGCGCACCGCGTCCAGCAACGCGGGTAGCCGCGTCGCGACCTGCGTGGCGCCCATGCGGTGGATCAGCGTCAGGCGGCCGGGCTCGTCATGCGGATTGAGCACGTCGATCAATCGCAGCACGTGATCGACGGTTGCGGTCGGGCCGATCTTCAACCCGACCGGATTGCGGATACCGCGAAAGTATTCGACATGGGCGCCATCCAGCGCAGCCGTGCGCATGCCGATCCATGGGAAATGCGTGCCGAGGTTGAACCAGCCCCATTGGCGTGGCACGCCGCGGGTCTGCGCTTCCTCGTAGTGCAGCAGCAAAGCTTCGTGGGACGTGTAGAAATCGACGCGGTTGAGGTTGTGCACCTGCGAGCCGGACAAC
>JBBRHT010000274.1:0-2577 GCA_038222295.1 Lysobacterales bacterium | reverse complement strand
CTTCGCGCTCGATCTTGTGCAACACGCCCGCGTGCAGGGTGAACGGCGATTGCAGGAGCCTGCGCAGCTTGATCGCGGGCGCCATGCCGGAGAGCTGCTGGAAGATCTGGTGGACGTCGCTGCCGATGTCCGGATCGGCCGTGATCAAGCCCAGGTCGGTATAGGTGCGCGCGGTCCCGGCGTGGTAATTGCCGGTTCCCAGGTGGACATAACGCCGCAGCTTGCGGCCTTCGCGGCGCACGATCAGCAGCATCTTGGCGTGCGTCTTGTAACCGACGACGCCGTACACGACCTGCACGCCAGCCTGCTGCAGGCGGTCGGCAAACCCCAGGTTGGCTTCCTCGTCGAAGCGCGCGCGCAACTCGACGACGACGGTCACGTCCTTGCCGTTGCGCGCGGCCTGCACCAGGTGCTCGACGATCTGCGACTCTCGCCCGGTGCGATACAGCGTCTGCTTGATCGCCAGGACGTTGGGATCCTCGGCTGCCTGGCGGATCAGCTCCAGCACCGGGGTGAACGCGTCGTAGGGATGGTGCAGCAGGATGTCGCCGTCGTCGATGCGATCGAAGATGGCATCGGTATTGCGCAGGCTGCGAGGCTGGAACGCCGGGTACTTGAGCTCCGGGCGCTGCACCAGGTCGTAGACCTGCACGACGCGGCTGAGGTTGACCGGGCCGTCGATGCGATACACGGCGTTGTCGGGCAGCTCGAAATTCCGCAGCAGCGTGCGCACGATGGGCTTTGGGCAGTTGCCGGCGATTTCCAGCCGCATCGCGCGCAGGTAGCCGCGGCCGACGAGCTCATCGCGCAGGGCCAGCGCGAGGTTCTCGACTTCCTCCTCGTCGACGATCAATTCGGAATTGCGGGTGACGCGGAACTGGTACGCGCCCTTGACCTCCATGCCCGGGAACAGCTCGTCGACGAACGCCGACAGCACCGAGGACAGGAGCACGAAGTCGTCCTCGCCACCGGACACCTTGGGCGGCAGCTGGATGATGCGCGGCAGTGAGCGCGGCGCGCGCACGATCGCCAGGTGGCCTGCGCGGCCGAAGGCATCCTTGCCCTTCAGCACCACGACGATGTTGAGGGACTTGTTGAGGATCTGCGGAAAGGGATGCGCGGGGTCGAGCCCCAGCGGCGACAGCACTGGCATGATCTCGTCGCGGAAGTAGGCGCGCAGCCAGCGCGTCTGCTTGGCATTCCAGCTGTCGCGACCCAGCACGCGCACGCCCGCGGCATTGAGCGATGGGCGCAGGTCGTCGTTCCAGCAGCGGTACTGCGCGGCCACCAGTTCGGCGGCGCGGTCGTGGATGCGCTTGAGCACCGTGGCCGGCGGCATCCCGTCCGCGGCCACCGGCATGTTGAAGTCCTGCGCATGGCGCACGGTCGCCGCGCGGATCTCGAAGAATTCGTCCAGGTTGGTGCAGGAGATGCACAGGTAGCGCAGCCGCTCCAGCAAGGGGACGCCGGCGTCCTGCGCCTGCGCCAGCACGCGGAAGTTGAAGTCCAGCTGCGACAGCTCGCGGTTGAAGTACAGCGCCGGGTCGCGCAGCGGGTCCGAGTCCGCGGGTTCGGCGGCCGGCGAATGTGGCGTCTTGCGCAAGGACTTGTCTTTCATCGACCGCATTGTAGGAGCGCGAGGCTTCGGCTGCGGTGACCGGCCGCCTGCTCGGCCAGGCGGGATCATGTGATCGCGATGTCGCGCGGCGAGCGCAGGTACACCCGTTCGGGCCCGAAATGGCAGGAGAACCGGCTGCCGCGGCCGACCTCGCTGGCGATCTCCAGCCGGGCCTGGTGCAGGCTCAGGACATGCTTGGCGATGGCCAACCCCAGCCCGGTGCCGCCGCTCTCGCGCGACCGGCTGGTGGAGACGCGATAGAAGCGCTCGGTGATCCGGGGCAGGTGCGCGGCCGGGATGCCGTAGCCGCTGTCCTGCACCGACAGCACGGCGCCGCCGTCGGCGTCGCGGGCAAAGCGGATGTCGATGCTGCCGCCTTCGGGGGTGTAGCGCACGGCGTTGCTGACCAGGTTGGAAAACGCGCTGTGCAGCTCGCGCTGCGACCCCCACAGGTCGACCTGCGCCTCGTCGCGCACGGTGATCACGTGGCGCTTCTGGCTGAGCGCCTGCGCTTCGCGGCCAAGCGTCGCCAGCAGGGGCGCCATCGGCACGTTTTCATCGGCGAGCGCGTCCTGGGCCTCCAGCCGCGACAGCATCAGCAGGTCTTCGACCAGCTGCGTCATGCGCTGCGACTGTCGGCGCATCTCGTGCAGGATCGGCGCCCACTCGGGCTGGTCGACCGGGTCGAGCATGTCCAGGTAGCCATGGACGACGGTCAGGGGCGTGCGCAATTCGTGCGAGACGTTGGCGACGAAGTCGCGCCGCATGTGCTCCAGCCGCATGAGCTTGCTGACGTCGCGGGCAACCAGCAGCCACAGCTCGTCCGAATACGGGATCAGGCGCAGGTTGAGGCTTGGGCCGCGTCGGCCCCTCGCACCACACTGGAGCCATGATCACGGAACCGAACGACCTCATCCGTTGCTTTGGAAATGGCGACCCTCTCTACGAGCAGTACCACG
>JBBRHT010000273.1:0-2577 GCA_038222295.1 Lysobacterales bacterium | reverse complement strand
ACGACCAAGCGCAGGACCTCGCCTTGAAGCTCCAGGTGCCTTTCCTCCAGTTGCCGTTGTTGTTCGATGCCGCGGTGCTCGCCGACGAGATCGCGGCCCTGGGCGAGGAGCATTGGCGGCCACATCCGCAGGGCTATCCCGGCAATTCGATGTTGCCGCTGGTCGCCGTGGGCGGTGATCCGGACAACGAAGCCTTCGCCGGGCGGATGGCGGCGACGCCGTTGCTTGCCCGCTGCCCCTATCTGACACAGGTGATGTCGAATTTCGGCGTCGTGTTGGGCCGCAGCCGCCTGATGCGACTGTCCGGGCATGCTGAAGTCAGCCTGCACGTCGACCAGGGCTACTACTGGACCGAGCGCGTGCGCGTGCACGTGCCGATCGTCACCCAGCCCACCGTGCGCTTCGACTGTGGTGGCGCGGCCGTCAACATGGCGGCGGGCGAGTGCTGGATCTTCGACACATGGCGCCCGCATCGCGTGATCAACGACGCCGAGGCCTCGCGCATCCACCTGGTCGTCGACACCGTGGGTGGCGACGGCTTCTGGTCGCTCACCAGCCGCGGCCGGCCCCATGACGCGCCGCGCGGACCGGGATGGCAACCGCGCCGGATTGCGCCTGGCGAGCCGGCGCAGGTATTGGCATTCGAATCGACCAACGTGCCCGCGGTGATGACGCCGTGGGAACTCAACTCGCAGCTGTCGATGTTGTTTGCCGACGTGCTGCCCGATCCGCAACTCGGCGTTGTCCACCAGATGGCCGGCCAGTTGGTGCGCACGTGGCGCAGCCTGTGGGCGCAGTTCGGTGACGGCATCGAAGGTCGCAGCCGCTATCGCGAGGTCATGGACCGCTTCATCGGCGATGTCAGGCAGCCTGCGGAATCCCTGGTACTGCGCAACGACCTGCGCTGGTACGGGGCGATGGTGATTGCACTGGGCAAGTCGGCGGTCGTCGATCTGCGGATCCCCGCGGCTGCCGACGAATACGGCGTATCGGACCGCGCGTGAGTCGGGAAGACACCCAAGCCCCGCAAGGGACGGGCGAGGGATACGATGCGCTGTATGACCGCCCGGTCTTCATCATCTCGCCGCCGCGCTCGGGCAGTACCTTGTTGTTCGAGACGCTCGCGCGTGCGCCGGATGCCTGCACGATCGGCGGAGAAAGCCACGCGCTGATCGAATCGATCCCGGGTTTGCAGTTGCGCCACCGCGGCTTCGCGTCCAACCGTCTCGTCGCGGCCGATGCCACGCCGGCGGTTGTCGCCGAGTTGCGTGGACGTTTTCACCGGCGGGCGCTGGATCGCGACGGAAAGGCGCCGATCGGACGCTTCCGCCTGCTGGAAAAGACCCCGAAGAACGCCTTGCGCATCCCGTTCCTGCTGCAGGCTTTCCCCGAGGCCCGCTTCGTCTACCTCCATCGCGATCCGCGCCAGGTGCTGGCGAGCATGATCGACGCCTGGATGTCGGGCCACTTCCGGACCTACCTGCAACTGCCGGGCTGGCCGCACCCATACTGGTCGTTGCTGCTGACGCCGGGCTGGCAGTCGCTGGCGGGCAAGCCGCTGCCGGAGATCGTGGCCGGCCAGTGGGAGAGCGCCATGCGCGTGATGCTCGACGACCTGCAGTCACTGCCCGACGAACGCTGGTGCGCGATCCGTTTCGACCGCTTCCTGGCCGATCCAGCCGCCGAGGTCGCAGCGCTGTGCGCAACGCTGGGCTACGGCTGGGATGTCGACTTGTCCGGGCAATTGCCGCCATCCCGGCACACGTTGACGGCGCCCGATCCCCGGAAGTGGACGCGTCATGCCGCGGCCATCGAGCCGCTGATGCCGGCGTTGCAGGACACGATCAGCCGCGCCCAGGCGCTGGCCGATCGCTGAACTGGGTCAGAAGCGCGGCTTGTCCGAGGCCGGCGTGCCGTCGTAGCGCACGATCGCCTCGCTGAGGATGCGCTTGGCCTCCGACGCGCCGCCCCAGCCATCGAGCTTGACCCACTTGCCTTTCTCCAGGTCCTTGTAGTGCTCGAAGAAGTGCCCGATGCGCTCGAGCCAGTGCTTGCTGACCTTGCCGATGTCGTCGATGTGGCTGTAGCCGGCGAACACCTTGTCGATGGGTACAACGAGGATCTTCTCGTCACTGCCGGCCTCATCGCTCATCTTCAACACGCCTACCGGGCGACAGCGGATCACCGAGCCGGGAATCAGCGGCAGCGGCAGGATCACCAGCACGTCGGCGGGGTCGCCATCGCCGCACACGGTGTGCGGCACGTAGCCGTAGTTGCACGGATAGCGCATCGGCGTGGACAGGATGCGATCGACGAAGATGGCGCCCGAGGCCTTGTCGACTTCGTACTTGACGGGCTCGGCGTCCTTCGGGATTTCGATGATGACGTTGATTTCGTCCGGCGGATTGCGGCCGGTGCTGACGAGGTCCAGGCCCATGGGCGTTACGGCTCCGGCGACTGCGAAATCGCGTGTTGTCAGGCCGCGCAGGATACTTGAAACCGTGTTGCGACGACATGCAGCACCCAGGACGGCGCATCGAAGGCGGGGAAAGCCATTGACGCCGCCTGGATCGCCGA
>JBBRHT010000272.1:0-2591 GCA_038222295.1 Lysobacterales bacterium | reverse complement strand
GGTCGCAGGCTGCGCCATGTCGGGAATCCCAGACGCCGGCTCCGGCGTGGCGAGGTCGCGTGGCGCCTGCACGGGCACCGCGGTAGATGACACTCGCTGCGCGCCTTCCGACGAACTGGGCTCGGCGCCCGGCGGCAACGGGCGTACGAGCCAGCCGATGCCGACGGCAAGCACGAGCCACCCGACGAGGCCGAAGGCCAACGGCCAGCGACGAAGGGTGCGCATCGGCCTTCTCTCCGGCTCCAAAGCCGCCCGTGCGGCCGCCAGCACGCGCGCGTCCAGCGCCGGGGAGGGTTCGCCGCGCGGGCCGACGCGCGCGAGTTGCTCGGCCAGCGTCCGCTCCTCGGGGGTCAGGTCTGTCGGAAGTGGCTTCATGGGCGCTGCATCGTGTCGGGGGCGGAGTCGGGCAGCCGCGCGCGCAGCTTGTCCATTGCATAACGCAGGCGTGACTTGACGGTTTCGCGTCCCACGCCGGTGACGAGTCCGATTTCCTCCAGCGTCAGTTCCTGTTCCAGGCGCAACGACAACACCTCGCGCTGGTCTTCGGGTAACTGGTCCAGCGCCAGTTGCAGGGCTCGACGTTGTTCGAAGTCGGACAGTGTGCGTTCGGGCGTGTCGGGATCGGGTATGCGCGCCGCCCGCTCGTCACCATCGGACGGCGCCGGTGGGCGGTAACGCTGCGATCGCCAATGATCGGCAAGCCGGTTGTGGGCAATCCGGTACAGCCAGGTGGCGAAGGCGGCCTCCGGCTTCCAGTCCGCGCGCGCAGCGATCACGCGTTGCCAGACGTCCTGGAACACATCGTCGGCGGACGCCGGATCGCGCAGTTGGCGCAACAGGTAGCGGTACAGGCGCCCGCGGTGGCGCCCATAGAGCTGCTCGAAGGCCGGCAGGTCGCCCGCGGCCCAGGCAAGCATCAGCGTTTCATCGCTGGCCTGGGTGCTGTCGACGACGGAGGTGTCCATCCTTGGCAGGTTAAGCGGTACGGCCGGCCGGGTGAAGCCTGCCAGCCCCCAGGCCCTGCCTTGGCGGACCGTCCCGGACCCCCGCACAGCCGGCTGCCCGCACCCGTGCCCGCCCGCGCTATCCTGCGGCCCATGAGCAGGGGAACGATCGTTGCCCATCACGGCGCCCGCATCAAGGATGCCGACGATGAGGCGTCCGCCAGGGTGGGAGGCATTGGCAGTTCGGCCACGGACGCCAACAGCCTTGCCGACGCACTGGCGGCGACCCTTCCGGCAGGCTCGAAGATCGTCATCCGCTGGCGCGATACCGGGATCGGGACGGGTGACGGGATGTCGGCCTCGACGGGCGCCTCGCCATTGCTGCATGCCCACGCTGCGAACTGCCTCGAGGGCGAGCAGCCAGCCGCCTGCGCAGCGGAGATCGACTCGGCCTGGCAATCCGGCGACACCCGCATCGCCATCGCCGTCAAGCTGTCCGAAGCGCTGGCGCCGCTGTCGCGCCCGGCCTGGCTGTCGCTGGCCCGGCGCACGATTGCCGCGACCCTGGAGTCCGCGCACGCCGAGGCGCGTATCGCGTCGCTGCAGAAGTCCCAGCGCCTGCAGCAGGCCCTGTACGAGATTGCCGACCTGGCGGGCTCCGCGCTGGAAATGCGCGACATGCTCGGCCGCATCCACGATGTCGTCGGCGGACTCATGTACGCCGAGAATTTCTTCATCGTGGTCCATGACGAGGTCCGCGCATCGGTGCGCTTCCTGTATTTCGCCGACGCACTGGATCCCTATGTCGCCGAGCCAGATGTCGAGATACCGATCGGCGAATTGACCAACAGCCTGACGGTGGCGCTGCTGCGCCACGGCCAGCCGCTGATGGGTCCGTCGGCCCAGGTGCGCGGCGAGCTGGGCGTGCAGGGAGACCTGAGCCACGGGCCCGACAGCGCCGACTGGCTGGGCGTGCCGATGCGCCGCGACAGTCGCGTCAGCGGTGCCATCGTCGTCCAGAGCTATGACCGGCCGGGGATGTACAGCGACGAGGACCGGGCGCTGCTGGAGTACGTCGCGCAACATATCCAGACGGCCCTGGACCGCAAGCACACGCGGGTGGAACTCGAGCGACGGGTCGATGAGCGCACGCTGGAACTGCAGCAGGCCAACCTGGTGCTGCAGGCCGAGATCGTCGAGCGAAAGCGCGCGGAGCGACTGCAGCGCGCCCTGTACAGGATCACCGAGCTCTCGGTGACCGCCGGCAGCCTCGAGCGTTTCTACGCTGACGTGCACGGGCTGGTCGGCGAGCTGCTGTACGCCCGCAACTTCTACATCGCGTTGCTGACGTCGAGCGGCGAGGATATCGAGTTCCCGTACTCGGTCGACGAGCGTGATCCCAACCGCATTACCCGCCGGCGTGCGAACGGACTGACCGAGTTCGTCATCGGCAACGGTGAAGCACTGCTCGCGGACCGCGCCCGGATCGCCGACCTGGAGGCCGTTGGCAGCGTGCGCAGCCATGGCGCACTGGCGCATTGCTGGCTGGGCGTGCCGTTGATGCGTGACAGCATGGTGGTCGGTGCGATCGCGGTGCAGAGCTACACATCCGACATCATGTTCTCCGCGCGCGACCAGGACCTGCTG
>JBBRHT010000271.1:0-2594 GCA_038222295.1 Lysobacterales bacterium | reverse complement strand
GTTGTGGTCGAGGTCCTGGGCGTCGTTGCCTGCGGAGACGACGGTCAGGGCATTGCGCGAACGCGCATAGGCGACGGCGCGCTTGGTGGCGTTCACCAGTTCGGCGACGTCGTTGGCGCCCTTGCCGTTGACCGGCAGGCCTCCATGCACGCCCAGGCTCATGTTGATGACGTCGGCGCCGTGGTCGCCGGCGTAGACGATGCCCTGGATGATCCCGGCAAAGCTGCCGCTGCCGGCGTCGGACAGGACCTTCACGGCCAGGATCTTGGCTTCGGGTGCCACGCCAATGGTGCCGATGCCGTTGTCCGGCGCAGCAATGATGCCGGCGACATGGGTGCCGTGGTTGAAGCCGTTGATGAGCGGATGGCAGACGCCTTCGCCCGGAACGAACGATGTGGATTCGCTCAGCAGCAGGTTCGGTGCGATGTCCGGGTGCTGGCAGGAAACGCCCGCGTCGAGTACCGCGACCGTTGCGCCGGCGCCGCGATAGCCGGCATTCCAGGCGCCGGCGACGTCGATCGCCTGGCTGCCCCACTGCAGGTCGAAGCGGGTGTCGTTGTCGCCGGAAGCCGGCGGATTGGTGAAGTCGGCGTCCGTGACGCTGGTGGCTTGGGATGGCTCGGATTGGAATTGGAAGTCGTATACCGCCGAGCGGATGCCCTGCAGCTTGGCAGCCCGCAACGCGAAGTTGCTGTCCGACGACTCGACCACGGCAACGCCGATCTGCGGCAGGCGGGCGGTGATCGTGCCGCCGGCAGCTTCGACCTTGCGTGCCAGTGCCGAGTCGAACGCCAGCGACTTGGCGGTGACGATGTAGGTGGCGGCTTGCGCCGACGTGGCGACACCACAGAACGCAATGGCCACCGAAATGGCTTTGGCAAGTGTGTGCATTGGATGACCCTTGTTGAGTGTTGGCGTGACTGAGGGGGATTGCGCTTGAAACGTGATGGACCGCACGTTTCCCAATCGAGTCTACGATGGCGAACTCAAGCGCGCATGGTGCGTCGCAGCACATCAGGCATCCGGCCGCCTCACGGATTCCCCAAATAAAAAGCCCGCACCGGCGAACCGGTACGGGCCTTGCCCCCTCCCCCACGTCGGGTGCGGGTTTCATCGTGAAGGAAGCGTTATTCGCGTTGCACGCTGCGTTGCAGCATGAAGCTGACGGATTCAGGAAAAAGTTGCGGGGGGCCGCCCTGCCGACGTCAATCCGGACGCGGTTTGCGCTTCAGGTCGACCAGGATCTCGCGCGCGGCGTTGCGTCCCGGCAGGCCAGTGACGCCGCCTCCCGGATGCGTCCCGGAGCCGCAGAGGTACAGGCCCTTCAAGGCGCCGCGATAGTTGCCCTGGCCCAGCACCGGACGCGCACTGAACAATTGATCCAGCCCCAGGGAGCCATGGAAGATGTCGCCGCCGACCAGGCCGTATTCGCGCTCCAGGTCCAGCGGCGAGAGCGCCTTGTAGCCGAGTACGCTGCGCCGGAAGTTCGGCGCGTACGCGTCAACCGTGTCGATCATCAGGTTGGCGACGGTGTCACGATGCGCATCCCACCCGCCGTTGTCTTCCATCACCGGATTGACGTGCTGGCAGAACAGGCTGGCGACGTGATGTCCCGGCGGCGCCAGGGTGTCGTCTAGCGTGGAGGAAATCACCAGCTCGACGATCGGCTGGCGCGACCAGCCCGCATTGTGTTCGCGCGACCTGGCGTCGAAGTACGCCTGTTCGAAATAGCGCAGCGACGGTCCGACCAGGATTCCAGACTGGTGGTGCGGTTGCAGCTGCGTGCCGGGAGCCGCGGTGAAGTCGGGAAGTTCGGACAAGGCGACATTCATGCGGAAGGTTCCGGATCCGCAGCGGTAGCGATCCATGCGGTCGGAGACGTCGGCATCCAGGTGTTCGCGCGCGACCAGCTTCTGGTACAGCAGTTTCGGGTTCACGTTGGAGATGACGGTGGACGCATGCAGCCGGCGACCATCGGCCAGTTGCACGCCCACCGCCTTGCCGCCCTCGACGAGGACCTGCGCCACGGCGGCATCGGTGTCGACAACCACCCCGCGCGCCGCGCATTCCTTGGCGATCGCCTCGGTGATCGCGCCCATGCCGCCGATGGCATGTCCCCACACACCGGATTTGCCGTTGACCTCGCCAAACACGTGGTGCAGCAAGACGTAGGCCGAGCCAGGCGTATACGGGCTGGCGAAATTGCCGACCACCGAGTCCCAACCCAGCACTGCCTTGAGCGGCTCGGATTCGAACCACGCGTCGAGCAATTCGCCGGCTGACTTGGTGAACAGGTCCAGCAGGTCGCGGCGACCGCGCATGTCCAGGTGCTTGAGCCGCCTGGCGACATCAAGCGACGACAGCCAGTCGGCGAGGACGAAGCCGTCGGTCACGTTCGGCGGCGTGCGGACCATCAATTCGCGCAGCACCAGCACGACCCGATCGAGCATCGCGTAGTAAGCGGGCAAACGCTTGGCGTCGCGCGTCGACCACCTCGCGACCTCGGCCTGCGTGCGCTCCCCGCCCAGGCGGAATGCACGGCCATCAGGCAGCGGCAGGAAGTTGGCGTACGGCCGCTCGACCACGCGCAGGCC
>JBBRHT010000270.1:0-2624 GCA_038222295.1 Lysobacterales bacterium | reverse complement strand
GCAGCCCCCGCAACAGGTCGTGCCTTCCGCGTGCAGCGGCGCCACGCTGGCTGGATAGCCCGCGGCGCGCAGTGTTTCGCTCACGCGTTTCTCGCTGAAAAGACCGTTGGCCAGCAAGCGGCCGCGGTCCACGTCCGTGGTCACCTCGGCTTGCGGATCCAGTCCTCGGATCACCGCAGCGATGGCCAGGGCCGAAGGCTCGTCGACGAGTCCCACAACATCAAACAACATGGTTTTTTCTCCTGCGCAGGTGCGACAACCGCACGGGTCCATCCTCGCAGCGGGCAGATGCACCTGCCTTGACCGAAGTCATGCAGCAGCGACAGGCACACTATCCCGATGTCCGCACCTCCCCCTGGCGCACAACCGCGCTACCGGCCAAGCCTGCGTGAACGCGTCGGCGCCCTGCGCAACATCCCGCCCTTCCTCCGGCAGATCTGGGCGACCAGCAAGCCACTGACGCTGGTCAGCCTTGGCCTGCGCCTGGTGCGGGCCTTGCTGCCGATCATCACGCTGTATGTCGGCAAGCTGATCATCGATGAAGCCGTGCGCCTGGTCGGCCTCGGACTGGGCTTCGACGCGCTCCCGGCGGCATGGCGCAGCGGGCGGCTCGATCATCTCGGAACCCTGCTGCTGCTGGAGTTCGGGCTGGCGATCGTGTCCGACCTGCTCGGGCGATTGGTGAGTTACGCCGACGGCCTGCTGTCGTAACTGTTCACCAATGCAACCGGTGTGCGGCTGATGGAACACGCCGCGGCGCTGGATCTGGAGGATTTCGAGGACCCCGACCTGCAGGACAAGCTGGATCGCGCGCGCCGCCAGACGATGGGCCGCATGAACCTCATGAGCCAGTTGTTTGGCCAGGTCCAGGACACCATCACCGTCGTCAGTTTCGCGATCGGCCTGCTGGTGTATGCGCCCTGGTTGATCCTGCTGCTGGCGATCGCGCTGGTGCCCGCCTTCATCGGCGAGGCGCATTTCAACTCGCTGGACTACTCGCTCAATTTCCAGTGGACGCCGGAGCGCCGGCAACTGGAAGACCTGCGCCAGATGGGTGCCAGCGTGGAGAGCGCCAAAGAGGTCAAGATCTTCAGCCTCAATCGCTTTTTCATTGCTCGCTTCCGCGAATTGTCCGGCCGATTTTTTTTCGCCAACAAGTTGCTGGCGCGCAAGCGCGCGATCTGGGGCACGCTGCTCGCCGCGCTCGGAACGCTCGGTTATTACGTTGCCTACGCCTACATCGCATGGCGCACGGTCAAGGGCGACTTCTCGATCGGCGACCTGACCTTCCTGGCCGGCAGCTTCCGGCGCCTTCGCCAGTTGCTCGAGGGCCTGCTGATCGGCTTTTCGCAAGTCGCGGGGCAGGCGCTGTATCTGGACGAGCTGTTCTCGTTCTTCGACATCCAGCCGGAAATCGCCTCCGGGCCCGACGCATTGCCGATCCCGCGCCCGATCGTGAGGGGATTCACCTTCGAGAACGTCGGCTTCGCTATCCGGACGCCGAGCGCTGGGCATTGCGCGGCCTTGCGTTTGAATTGCGCGCCGGGGAAGTGCTGGCGATGGTCGGCGAAAACGGCGTCGGCAAGACCACGCTGGTGAAGTTGCTGGCGCGCCTCTACGACCCGGACGAAGGCCGCATCCTGCTCGATGGTCGCGACCTGCAGGAATACGATCTCGACGACCTGCGCGCAAACATCGGCGTGATCTTCCAGGACTTCGTGCGCTATCACCTCAGCGCCGGTGAGAACATCGGCGTGGGGCAGATCGATGCCATGGGCGACCCTGCGCGCATCCGCGAAGCGGCGCGACGATCGATGGCCGATGAGGTCATCGACGCCCTGCCGCAAGGCTACGACCAGTTGATCGGTCGCCGCTTCAAGACCGGCGTCGACCTGTCCGGTGGGCAATGGCAGAAGATCGCCATCGCGCGCGCCTACATGCGCGATGCGCAGGTCATGATCCTCGATGAACCCACCGCGGCGCTGGACGCGCGCAGCGAGTTCGAGGTCTTCCAGCGCTTCAAGGAACTATCCAGCGGTCGCACCGCGGTGCTGATCTCGCACCGGTTCTCCAGCGTGCGCATGGCCGACCGCATCCTCGTGCTCGCCGAAGGCCGGCTCGAAGCCTCTGGAACCCACGAGCAACTACTCGCCCAGGGCGGACGCTACGCGGAGCTGTTCGAGTTGCAGGCGGCCGGTTATCGATGAACACGGCGGCAGGCCTGGTCTTGTCGCACCGGTAACGCGGCTGCTCCTAGCCTTGGACTGCCGGCATGCGCCGACGCCCCAGGAGATCGCGATGCGACACCGCAACCAAGGCCCCGAAGCCGGGCGACAACCGCATCCAGGCCAGCATTCGGTCAAGCCGCCGCACTACGCTGGCGAGCGCGAGGAGGAATCGCTGTACGACGGCCTGTCGTCGCTCACCAATCGTGGATGGGGCCGCGACCGGTCCGACGAATCCCACACCGACGGCTATCCCGGCCAGGGTGGATACGGCGACTTCAGCACCACCCATCAGGGCCGTTTCGGCGAAAGCCAGGGGCGGCATGCACAGAGCGGGCAGGCCCGCGGCGGCGCGGAGTTCCCAGGACACACGCGCGAAAGCAGGCCGTCGCTGGGAAT
>JBBRHT010000269.1:0-2632 GCA_038222295.1 Lysobacterales bacterium | reverse complement strand
CGGCCGGCGCGAGGCAAAAACGACCGTATGGCCCGCTCGCATCGACGTGCCCGCCTTCCTCCAGGCCTTCGAACAAGGCCGTCGCCGCGCCGCCGGCGACGTAGCTCACTGCGATCTCGACGGCTTCGCCCGGCCCCAGTGCATGGTCGTGGATGGTCGCCAGCGAGTAGCTGCGCTTGGTCGCGGTGCCATCGGCGTAGTGGAAGTGCACCTGCAGGAACTGGCCCGGGATGAAGTCCAGCGGCTGGCCGTCGTCGCGGACGAAGGACAGGTGGGCGACGCTGGGCGCCAGCATGCGACGACCAACGAGCTTGAGCGGGAAATGCTGGATGGCCACGGGTTCTGCGGTGCCTGCAACCAACTGTGGCCGAGTGCCGCCACGGGGCCGCCTATACTAACGGCATCGCCGCGGCGGCTGCGGCCCAGGTGTGCAATGACCCAAGACCAATCCGGCGCCAATGCGCCCACGCGTTCCATTCCCCCGTCATCCAATCCGGTCCACGGGACGACGGCAGCCGCATTGCCGGCGCTGTCCGTACGCGACCTTCGCAAGACCTACGACACCGGCGTGGAGGCGCTCAAGGGCATTTCGCTGGACGTACGGCCCGGGGATTTCTACGCGCTGCTCGGGCCCAATGGCGCGGGCAAGTCGACACTGATCGGCATTGTCAGTTCGCTGGTGAACAAGACCTCGGGCGAGGTGCGCATCTTCGGCGTGGACCTGTCGGCCGATCGCGATGCCGCGATGCGGCTGATCGGGCTGGTGCCGCAGGAAATGAACTTCAATTTCTTCGAGACGCCGTTCGACATCCTGGTCAACTACGCCGGCTTCTACGGCCTGCCGCGCGCCGAGGCGCTGGTTCGCGCCGAGGAGGAGCTCAAGCGCGCGCAGCTGTGGGACAAGGCGCGCACGATGTCGCGCACGCTGTCGGGGGGCATGAAGCGGCGGCTGATGATCGCCCGCGCGATGATGACGCGCCCGCGCCTGCTGATCCTCGACGAGCCGACCGCCGGCGTCGACATCGAGATCCGCCGTGGCATGTGGAAGACGCTCAAGGAGATCAATGCCAGCGGGACGACCATCATCCTGACCACGCACTACCTGGAAGAGGCCGAGAACCTCTGCCGCAACCTGGCGATCATCGATCGCGGGACGATCGTCGAGCAGGGACCGATGCGCACGCTGCTGGCGAAACTCGATGTCGAGGGATTCCTGCTCGACATCGAAGGCCAGCTGCCGGCCACGTTGCCGACCATCCAGGACACGGCCCTCATCGCGCACGACGACCACACGCTCGACCTGGAGATGCCGCGCAACATGGACCTCAACCGCGTGTTCGCCACGCTCGACGCCGCCGGCATCCGCGTGCGCTCGATGCGCACCAAGTCCAACCGGCTGGAGGAACTGTTCGTGCGCCTGACCGGCGACGACGCGGCCGCGCGCCGGGAGCAGGCGGCATGAGCGCGCAGCCCCTGGCCGAGCGCGCCCTTGACCAGCGCACCCCCGCCCAGCGCAACCTGACCGCGCTGGCGACGATCACGCGGCGCGAGGTCGCCCGCATCCTGCGCATCTGGGCGCAGACACTGGTGCCGCCGGCGATCACGATGACGCTGTACTTCCTGATCTTCGGCGGCCTGATCGGCTCGCGCGTCGGCAAGATGGACGGCATCAGCTACATGGACTTCATCGTGCCCGGGCTGGTGATGATGGCGGTGATCCAGAACAGCTACGCCAACATCTCGTCGAGCTTCTTCGGCGCGAAGTTCGGCCGCCACGTCGAGGAACTGCTGGTCAGCCCGATGCCGAACTGGGTGATCCTCGGTGGCTACGTCGCCGGCGCGGTGCTGCGCGGCCTGCTGGTCGGCGTGATCGTGCTGCTGATCGCGATGCTGTTCACCACCGTGCGCATCCCGCATCCGCTGATCACCTTCAGCACGGTGCTGCTGGGCGCGACGATCTTCTCGCTGGCTGGTTTCATCAACGCGGTGTACGCGAAGAAGTTCGATGACGTCGCCATCGTGCCGACCTTCATCCTGACCCCGCTGACCTACCTGGGCGGCGTGTTCTATTCGGTCAAGCTGCTGCCGCCGTGGGCGGAGGCCGCGACCCATGCCAACCCGATCTTCTACATGGTCAACGCCTTCCGCTACGGCCTGCTCGGCGTGACCGACGTGCCCTTGTGGGTGGCCTACTCGCTGATGCTGGGCTTCGCCGTCGTCATGGCGGCGCTGGCCCTGTGGCTGCTCAAGCGCGGGATTGGCCTGCGCAGCTGACGCCGCACAAGCGGCTTGCCGTGGAATGAAACGCCCGGCATCCCGGGCGTTTTCGCATCTCGTCCGGTCAACTCAGGCGGCATGCACGTTGTCGTGCGAAGCCGGCTTCTTCGAGAACCTGCGCTGCACCCAGTCGCCGACGTCGTGCAGCACCGTGTAGGTCGCCGGGATCACGATCAGGCTGAGCGCTGTTGAAGTGATCAGGCCGCCGATCACCGCCCATGCCATCGGCGCGCGGAAGCTGGCATCGCCGGAGAAGCCCAAGGCCAGCGGCAGCATGCCGGCTCCCATCGCAATGGTGGTCATGATCACCGGGCGTGCGCGCTTGTGGCAGGCGTCGATCAGCGCATCGTGCTGG
>JBBRHT010000268.1:0-2648 GCA_038222295.1 Lysobacterales bacterium | reverse complement strand
CCTGTTCGCCCGCGCGCAATCGCTCATGCCTGGCGGTGTCAACTCGCCGGTGCGGGCGTTCAAGTCGGTGGGTGGCGAACCCTTCTTCGTCGCGCGTGCCGAAGGCGCCTACCTGATCGACGTCGACGGCAACCGTTATGTCGACTATGTCGGGTCGTGGGGCCCCATGATCGCCGGCCACAACCATCCGGCGGTGCTGGAAGCCGTCGTGCGCGTGGCGCGGGACGGATTGAGCTTTGGCGCGCCCAATCCGCTTGAAGTCAGCATGGCCGAGCGCATCAGGGCGCTGGTGCCAAGCTGCGAGATGGTGCGCATGGTGAACTCAGGGACCGAGGCCACGTTGTCGGCGATTCGGCTGGCGCGCGGCGCAACCGGTCGCGGCTGCATCGTCAAGTTCGAAGGCTGCTACCACGGCCATGGCGACTCGTTCCTGGTCAAGGCCGGCAGCGGTGCGCTGACATTCGGCGTGCCAACGTCGCCCGGCGTGCCCAAGGCCCTCGCCGACCTGACGCTCACGCTGCCATTCAACGACTTCGACGCCGCCACGGCGATGTTCGACCAGCATGGCGACGTGATCGCGGGCTTGATCATCGAGCCCGTGGTCGGCAATGCGAACTGCCTGCCACCGCGCGACGGCTTCCTGGCGCACCTGCGGGAGCTGTGCACGCAACACGGCGCACTGCTGATCTTCGATGAAGTGATGACCGGCTTCCGGGTCGCGCTTGGCGGTGCACAAGGGCTGTACGGGGTTGCTCCGGACCTGAGCACATTCGGCAAGATCATCGGCGGCGGCATGCCGGTCGGCGCTTATGGCGGGCGTCGCGAACTGATGGAGCAGATCGCGCCCAGCGGCCCGATCTACCAGGCCGGAACGCTCAGCGGCAACCCGGTGGCCATGGCGGCAGGCCTGGCAATGCTCGACCTGGTTGCGCAACCCGGCTTCCACGCCGGACTGGAGCAACGCACGAACGTGCTGTGCGACGGACTGGAGGCCGCCGCGCGCGATGCCGGCGTGCCGTTCACGAGCAACCGCATTGGGGGGATGTTCGGCATGTTCTTCAGCGGCGAGAAGGTCGACACGTATGCGCAGGCACTGGCTTGCGATACCACTGCATTCAATCGATTCTTCCACGCCATGCTCGACCGCGGCGTCTATTTGGCACCATCCGCATTCGAGGCCGGGTTCATGTCCAGCGCGCATGGGGAGGCCGAAATCGCCCACACGCTGGCCGCGGCCCGCGAGGCCTTCCAGATCGCAAAGGGTTGATGATGTCCACCACCGACACGCTGCATCCCGCGACCCTCGCCGTCCACGCCGGCGCCGAACCCGATGCCGAAACCGGTGCCGTGGCACCCCCCATCCACCTGGCAACGACGTTCCGCCACGGGCCCGCCGGCGAACGCCAGTCCGGCTACGAGTACCAGCGCGAGGGCAATCCGACCCAGGACCGCCTCGAGTCTGCGCTGGCGACGTTGGAAGGCGGCGCTGGAGCGTTGGTGTTCGCCTCCGGCATGGCCGCCATCAGCGGCCTGCTGGAAGCACTGCCGCCGGGATCCCGCATCCTGATTCCGGACGATTGCTACAGCGGATTGCGCTACCTGGCCACGGAATTCCTGCCCGAGCGCGACGTCCATGCCATCGCCGTCGACATGACCGACCTGTCCTCGGTGGAGGCGGCATGTGCGGCGGCGCCGATCGCGCTGGTCTGGGTGGAAACGCCGTCCAACCCGCTGCTGAAGGTCTGCGATATCGCCGCCCTGGCGCGCATTGCCCGGGCGCACGATGCATTGCTGGCCTGCGACAACACCTTCGCCACGCCCGTGCTGCAGCGCCCCTTGTCGCTGGGTGCCGATGTCGTGATGCACTCGACGACGAAATACTTCGGCGGCCACAGCGATGTGCTCGGTGGCGCGCTGGTGTTCGCGCGACGCGATGACTGCTTCCATCGGGTCGCCCACCGTCGCCACATCACCGGCGCGGTGCTGGCACCCTTCAGTGCGTGGCTGACCCTGCGTGGCTGCCGCTCGCTGCCGGCGCGGATGGCGCTGCATTGCGCCAACGCGCGCAGGCTCGCCGATGTCCTCGCGGCGCACCCGGCGATCGAGCGCGTGAATTATCCAGGTTTGGCGACACACGCCGGCCATGCCATCGCCGCGCGGCAGATGGCCGACTACGGCGCAATGATGAGCATCCAGCTGCGCGAGGGACGCGAAGCGGCGTTGTCGACAGCCGGCAAACTGCGCCTGTTCACCAACGCCACCTCATTGGGCGGCTGCGAGTCGCTCATCGAGCACCGCGCATCAGTGGAAGGCGCGCATCCGGTGTCGCCGCAGAACCTGCTGCGGATTTCGGTCGGCCTGGAACATGTCGACGACCTGATCGCCGATTTCGCACAGGCGTTGGCGTGAGGCCGGCGACTGTGGGGGCGACGTAAGTATCGAATCGGCTCGTCGACAAGCATCGCGACTATGTCGTTCCCCAGGGGGTTTCACCAGGTACCGGTGTTGGGCATCGACGCCCACGGCTCACGCGGTGGCAAGTGCTCGCCCTTCTGCAGCAATTCGATCGAGATCAGGTCGGGCGACCGCACGAAGGCCATGTGGCCGTCGCGTGGCGGACGGTTGATGGTGACGCCCATGGATTGCAG
>JBBRHT010000267.1:0-2653 GCA_038222295.1 Lysobacterales bacterium | reverse complement strand
CAAGTGCTGGCCGGCAAGGATCGCGGCCCGTATTTCTACCTGCCCAAGCTGCAGTCCATGGAAGAGGCGGCGCTGTGGGACGCGGTGCTGGGCCACATCGAGCAGGCGCTGGCGCTGCCCGTCGCGCAGATGAAGGTCACGGTTCTGATCGAAACGCTGCCGGCGGCATTCGAGATGGACGAGATCCTGCATGCCCTGCGCAGCCGCATCGCCGGTCTCAACTGCGGGCGCTGGGATTACATCTTTTCGTACATCAAGACCTTTCGGCGCCATCGCGACAAGGTGTTGCCCGAGCGCAGCCAGGTGACGATGACGCAGCCATTCCTGCGCGCCTACGCGGAGTTGCTGATCCGGACCTGCCACGGCCGCGGCGCGCATGCGATGGGCGGCATGGCGGCGCAGATCCCGATATCCGGCGACGACGACGCCAACGTGCTGGCGCTCGAACGCGTACGCGCCGACAAATTGCGTGAAGTCACCGCCGGCCACGACGGCACGTGGGTCGCGCACCCGGCGCTGATCCCGCTGGCCCGCGACATCTTCGACGCGCACATGCCCACGCCGCACCAGCAGCATGTGCTGCGCGAGGACGTGCACGCCACGCGCGATGCATTGCTGGTCCCGCCGCTGGGCAGCATCAGCCGCGCCGGCTTCGACAACAACGTCGAAGTCTGCGTGCGCTACCTGGCCGCGTGGCTCGACGGACAGGGCTGCGTGCCGATCCATTGGCTGATGGAGGATGCGGCGACCGCGGAAATCGCGCGCGCGCAACTCTGGCAATGGCTGCATTTCGCCGATGGCGGACACGAACCGCTGCGCCTGGACGACGACAGCCCCCTTGATTTCGCCCTGCTCGAGCGCGCGCTGATCGGATTGCCGGCGCGACTTGCCAGCGTCGCCGGACTGCCGGGCGCGGCGCGCGTGGCGGATGCCATCGCATTGCTCGACAGCCTCACCCACGACGACACCCTCGCCGACTTCCTCACCGTGCCCGCCTACGACCTGATCGATTGACCACGCCACCTCCGCGCAGCGAGGGATTGCTGCACCCACCAACGCAACATGGATGCAAGGAACGACTCATGAAAGCCACGCTTCCCACCGCCGAACAACTCAAGCTCGACTGGATCAACAACCCGCGCTGGACCGGCATCGCCCGTCCGTATTCGGCCGAAGACGTCGTGCGGCTGCGCGGCACCGTCGCGATCGAACATTCGCTCGCGCGCCTTGGCGCCGACAAGCTGTGGCGCTCGCTGCAGGGGGAGGGCTTCATCAGCGCGCTGGGGGCGCTCACCGGCAACCAGGCGATGCAGCAGGTCAAGGCCGGGCTGAAGGCCATCTACCTATCCGGCTGGCAGGTCGCGGCCGATGCCAACGTGGCCGGCGAGATGTATCCGGACCAGTCGCTGTATCCGGCCAACTCGGTGCCGCAGGTCGTCAAGCGCATCAACAACACGCTGCTGCGCGCCGACCAGGTGCAGCAGGCCGAAAGCGCCGCCAAGGCCAATATCGACCGCAACGACGACATCGACTTCATGCAGCCGATCGTCGCCGATGCCGAGGCGGGCTTCGGCGGCGTGCTCAATGCCTTCGAGCTGATGAAGGCGATGATCGAGGCCGGCGCCGCCGGCGTGCATTTTGAGGACCAGCTGGCGAGCGCGAAGAAATGCGGGCACATGGGCGGCAAGGTGCTGGTGCCGACCCGGGAGGCGGTCGAGAAGCTGGTCGCGGCGCGGCTTGCGGCCGACGTCATGGGCGTGCCGACGCTGATCGTCGCGCGCACCGACGCCGAGGCCGCGGACCTGCTGACCGCGGACATCGACGACAACGACCGCCCATTCCTCACCGGCGAACGCACCGTCGAGGGCTTCTACAAGACCCGCAAGGGCCTGGACCAGGCCGTCTCGCGCGGCCTTGCCTACGCGCCGTACGCGGACCTGGTCTGGTGCGAGACGGGCAAGCCGGACCTCGCGTTCGCGCGCCGGTTCGCCGAGGCGATCCATGCGAAGTTCCCCGGCAAGCTGTTGGCGTACAACTGTTCGCCGTCGTTCAACTGGAAGCAGCACCTGGACGACGCCACGATCGCCAGCTTCCAGAAGGAACTGGCGGCGATGGGCTACCGGTTCCAGTTCATCACCCTGGCCGGATTCCACTCCCTGAACTATTCAATGTTCCATCTCGCCCATGGCTACGCCCGGCGGCAGATGAGCGCCTTCGTGGAGCTGCAGCAGGCCGAATTCGCCGCCGCCGACCGCGGCTTCACCGCGGTCAAGCACCAGCGCGAGGTCGGCACCGGCTACTTCGACGCGGTCACCCAGACCGTTCAGGGAGCCGGGTCCTCCACGATCGCGCTCAAGGGATCGACCGAGGAGGCGCAATTCCAGTCCGCCCAAACAGCGGCGGCAGCCTGATTGCCACTTGCGGCAGCGTCGGTGGCCGGGGATGATCGGCCACTGACCGACCGCACGAGACAACCGATGAAACTGTTTTCCTTGATTGGCTGTGGCGTACTGCTCGCGGGATTTGCCGGTGCCTGCCTGGCCAGCGACGACCAGCCCGCAACGACCGTGCCGCAGATCCTGCAGATGCAGCATGCGCTGCGCACGAAGCTCGAGTCGCCAAGCGGCGAGTATTCGCGCTTCAGCGAAGGCGA
>JBBRHT010000266.1:0-2661 GCA_038222295.1 Lysobacterales bacterium | reverse complement strand
TCGCCGCGCGAACGCAGGCCGAAGCGGCTGTCGTAATCCTTGCCGCCGCGCATCTGCTGGATGAGGCTCATCACGTGCGCGGCACGGTCCGGGTAATGCAACTGCAGCCATTCGCGCCACACCTGCTTCAACTCGTGCGGCAGCCGCAGCAGCACGTAACCGGCGGCGCGCGCGCCGTGGTCGTGCGCGGCGGCGAGGATCTGCTCGAGTTCATGGTCGGTGATCATCGGGATGACGGGTGCGACCATCACTCCCACCGGCACGCCCGCATCCGCAAGAGCCCGCATCGCCCGGAGCTTGCCGTGCGGCGCGGTGGCGCGCGGTTCCATCCTGGAGGCCAGCCGGTTGTCGAGCGTGGTGATCGAGACATACACGGTGACCAGCCGCTCGCGGGCCATCGCCGCGAGCAGGTCGAGGTCACGCGTGATCAGCGCGCTCTTGGTGACGAAGCTGACCGGATGCCGGCATTCGGCCAGCACCTCCAGCACCTCGCGCGTGATGCGGTAGCGGCGCTCGATTGGCTGGTAGGCATCGGTGTTGATGCCCAGTGCGATGGCGGACGGCACGTAGCCGGGCTTGGACAATTCATGCCGCAGGCGTTCGGCCGCGTTGGTCTTGGCAAACAGGCGCGTCTCGAAATCGAGCCCCGGCGACAAGTCCAGGTAAGCGTGCGAGGGCCGCGCAAAGCAGTACACGCAGCCGTGCTCGCAACCGCGATACGGATTGACCGACTGGCTGAAATTGATGTCGGGCGAGGCGTTGCGGCTGATGACCGAGCGCGCGCGCTCCTCGGTGACGCGCGTGTCCGGATGCGGCGGCAACGCATCCGTGCCGTCGTCGGCGGCATTCGCGTAGACCGAGCCCCAGCCGTCGTCCTCGCCGTGGGCGACGGTCTTCTCGAAGCGACCGCTGACCTGCGAGGCGGCCCCGCGGCCCTTGATCGGCGCCTGCGCCCTGCGGGCGTCCTCGCGTGCATCGTTCACCCCGACAGCCTACGCTGCAGGCGTCGCAAAGCCCGCGACACGCCGCTGAACCCTTCATGCTCGACGCCTTGCACGCCGGCTGGTCGTGGCTCCACCACTTCCACCATTTCGCGCTCTACCTGACGCTGGGATGGATCGGCTACCTGGTCTGGCTGGGCGGCTGGATCGTGCTGCAGAAGCGCGCCCCGGCCGCGACGCTCGGATGGCTGCTGGCACTGGCCGCGCTGCCCTACGTCGGCTTCCTGGTCTATTACGTGCTTGGGCCGCAACGGATCAAGCGCCAGCGCCTGCGTCGCGCGCGTGCGCGGGTGGCGCTGCCGAAAGCCGAGGGCGCGCTCGAGGAACAGGAAACCCGCGAACTGTCGCGGCTGGCACAGGCGACCACCGGTTTGCCGGTCACCACCGCGACCAGCGCGCGCCTGCTGGTCGATGGCGCCGCGACCTACGACGCGCTGCTGGCCGACATCCGCCAGGCCCAGCACCAGATCCATCTCGAGTACTACATCTATTCACCCGACGTGACCGGCACCCTGCTGCGTGACGCGCTGGTGGAGAGCGCGCGCAACGGCGTGGTGGTGCGCCTGCTGCTCGATGCGCTGGGCTCGTCGCATTGCCCGCGCCGCTTCTTCGCACCGTTGCTGGCCGCCGGCGGCGAACTCGCGTGGTTCCATCCGATGCGCTTCGGCCGGATCTGGAAGCGGCCGTGGCTCAACCTGCGTTCGCACCGCAAGATCGTGGTGATCGACGGCCGCATCGGCTTCACCGGCGGCATCAACGTGACCGATGAGGAGAACGAACACCTGCGCAGCGACG
This sequence comes from Lysobacterales bacterium, assembly GCA_038222295.1. Classification (GTDB taxonomy): domain Bacteria; phylum Pseudomonadota; class Gammaproteobacteria; order Xanthomonadales; family Xanthomonadaceae; genus Cognatiluteimonas. The sequence continues at coordinate 865 of JBBRHT010000266.1, read as the reverse complement.
CCTATCGCGACCTGCACCTGCGGCTGGAAGGCGATTGCGTGCGGTCGCTGCAGCAGGTGTTCGTGGAGGACTGGGCCTACGCCACCGGCAAGCGCGACTTCATCGCCTCGGTCGCCAAGGTCATGCCAGCCGCCGAGCACGGCGCGATCGACGCGCAGGTGCTGACCTCGGGACCGGACTCGCCATGGGAAGCCATCCACCGCCTGCATGTCGGCGCGATCAATGCCGCGCGCAGACGCCTGTGGCTGGTGACGCCCTACTTCGTGCCCGGAACGGCCGCGATGATGGCGCTGACGTCCGCGGCGCTGGCGGGGCTGGACGTGCGGGTCATGGTCCCGCGGCGCAGCGACAGCCGGGTTGTCACCTATGCCGCGCGCTCGTATTTCGACGACCTGCTCATGGCCGGAGTCAAGATCCACGAGTACGGTCCGCGGATGCTGCACACCAAGGCGATGCTGGTCGACGACGACCTGGCGATCATCGGCAGCGCCAACTTCGATGCCCGCAGCTTCCGGCTGAATTTCGAGGTGTCGGTGATGTTTGCCGACAGTGGCATCGCAGGTGAATTGGCGGCGTTGATCGCAGCCGAGTTCGCCTCGGCCCCCCGTGTGCGCGAGCAGCGCGGGCGGTCGCTGTGGACAGTGCGGCTGCCCGAGGCCCTGGCCCGGCTGCTGTCGCCGGTGCTGTGACTTCGCGGCCAGTCCAAGGGCGTTCCACATTGCGTGGATCGCCCTTAGACTGGCCGCGATCGCAGCCGGGGGCTGCGACGCTGGCGCGAGGAGCGTGAGATGCCCTGGGTGTACCTGCTGTTGGCATTGGTCGCCATGGCGATCGCCTTCAAGACCACATCCCTTGCCCTGGCGGC
>JBBRHT010000265.1:0-2674 GCA_038222295.1 Lysobacterales bacterium | reverse complement strand
AGCACTGCGGGCAGCAGCAGCGACAGGATGAAAAGCAGGTGGTCCGGGCCGGTCCAGATATGCCATACGCCATCGATCACGAAACTCCTGAACTGGCTCCAGCGATCGGGCTTGCGCAGGTCGAGGGTCGCGGTCGGCGTCCTGGGTCCGAGCACCGCGCCTGCGACGCGGTCGTCGGCATGGATGGTCACGATGCCGCGGTGATACGGATCGACATCCTGGAACAGCGTGTACACGATCGACAGGCGGCTCGGGATTTCCTTGTCGCAGACCGCGTCGAACAGCAGCACGTTGTAGGCCCCGTCGTTGTGCTCGTCGATCTTCTGGCCGGTGGGACGCGCCTGGCAGGTCAATCCATCGCCTTTGAGGACCACGCCATCCAGCGCATAACGCTCGATTTCATCGCGATGCGCCTTGACTTCACCCCAGGTCACTGCGCTGTCGTGGTTGCTGTCGATATCGAGCACGAACGCGAGGTCGCGCAACGCGATATCGAACTGCCCGTGCAGAACGGTGGGTTCCGTGCGATCGGTCGTCAGGGTCAGATACGCATCACTCTCCTTGTGCGCGGATGCAAGCAGCGGCAGCAAGGCCAGCAGCAGCGTCAGGCAGCCACGGACCCCGCGCACCTTCCATGGCCAGTGCGTCACCGCTTTTTGCCTTTGTCTTTTGCGGTGTCCAGTCCCGCCGCGACCTTGGATGCCAGCTCTCGCACCTTCGGGTCTTCGAGTTTCGTGCGGTCCAGATACGCAAGGACGGGCTTCGCGGCTGCAGGCTGTCCGGCAGCCTGGGCGGCCTGCAGGTAGATGCGGATGTCCTCCGGTGCGCGCTGGAACGTCCAGTTGGCCTGTGCGAGCTGCAGCGCGCGCTGCGGATCATGCAGCAGTTCCAGCGCAAAACGCGCTTCTTCGCGTGCGTAGAGACGACTGTCGCCGCGCTGTTCGAGATCGTGGAAACGCGACGCCATTGCGGCGATGTCGGCCTGGGCTTCGGGCAGTCCCAATGCCGACTCGGCCAGCACCTGCCGCAGGAACGATGTATCGGATTGCGAATAGGGTCGCGTCAGGTCGAGCGCTTCGCGTGCGCGATCGTGGTCGAGCAGGAAGTCGGCATAGCCGGCGATCAGGAAATTGTCGCCGGGCGTCAGTTGCAGCGCGGCCTTGAACTCCTGGTCGGCCCGTTTCGTCTGGCCGAGGATCCTTGCCGCGTCGGCCATCAATCCGTGTGCCCACGACTGGATCACCGGAATCTCGTTGGTTTCCTGCCGCGACAGGGTGTCCAGGATTTGCAATGCATTGGCTGCATTGCCGGTCACCATCGCCCTGGCGGCGATGCAGCCGGCCGCGACCAGTGCATCGGAATTGCCGAGCAGCTGCGCGCAATCGCGCTGCGCTTCGAGCATGTCGCCCTGCACCAATGCCACGGAGGACAGCGTCAGCCACGCCTGCGGATTGTCGCGGTCGCGTTGCAATACCGCCTGCAGCACGCGCCGCGATTCGGCGAACTGATGCCGGCTCTGCAGGATCGTGGCCTGTACGAGCAGCGCATCGACAGGCGGCGGTCGCTTCGCCAGCCAGGGCGCAACCACCGCCTGCGCGCGACCGAGGTAGCGCGCGTCGCCGGTGTCGCGGCCGTAATCCAGATAGGCCCTGGCCAACGATACGGCCGCTGTGAGGTCCCGTGGCTTCGCGGTTGTGCGCTGCCTGAGCACGGTGAAGCGGCGCACCCGCGGATCACGGGTGGACGGAAGGTGTTCGAGGATGATGCTGTCGCTGGACGGAACGTAAGGTTCCCGGTGCGAGCCGGCATGCGCGCCGAGACTGGTCGCAGCGATGAAGATCGCGCTCAGCGCGCAGATGCCCGGACGAAAAAACCGGTGACGCCAGATGGCGCCGCCGATGCATTGCCCGTTCGTGTCGGTCGAATCGGAACTCACGGTGCCTTGGTGGGGATCTCGGGATCGGGAGGTTGAGACGGGGAAGAGTGTTGCGGAAAACCGTGGCTTGCACTCCCGCCCGGTCGGTATACGGCAAGGTCCGTGAAGGGGCTTTGCAGCCCGTGTACACGCCTTCGCTGCCGCAGGCGCAGAATCGGGGGCAATGAACCTTCGCTTCGACAATACCTTCGTCCGCGAGCTGCCCGGTGATGCGGAAATCGGCCCGCGGATCCGCCAGGTGCCGGCGGCGTTGTGGTCGCAGGTCGCCCCCGAGCCTGTCGCACATCCAAGGCTGGTCGCATATTCGCCCGAGATGGCGGAGCGGCTGGGTCTTTCCGCGGAAGCCACCGCGTCACCCGAGTTCGCTCAAGTGTTCGCCGGCAACGCCTTGCTTCCGGGCATGGCGACGTTCGCTTCGAACTATGGCGGCCACCAGTTCGGACACTGGGCGGGCCAACTCGGTGACGGCCGGGCGATCAGCCTGGGTGAAATCGTCAATGCGCAGGGCGAGCGCTGGGAATTGCAGCTCAAGGGCGCCGGACCGACGCCGTATTCGCGCAACGCGGACGGTCGCGCGGTTCTGCGCTCGTCGATCCGGGAGTTTCTGTGCAGCGAAGCAATGCATCATCTCGGTGTGCCGACCACGCGCGCATTGAGCCTGGTTGTGACGGGCGAGGGGGTGGTCCGCGACATGTTCTACGACGGCCATCCGCGCGAGGAGCCGGGGGCGATCGTTTG
>JBBRHT010000264.1:0-2692 GCA_038222295.1 Lysobacterales bacterium | reverse complement strand
GTGGCGGCGGATGTCCGGACGACGACGCCGCTGCATCTGGTCTTCATCGGCGTCCCGGCATCCGGGGATGTGGCCTCGCACGCCAGGCACCTGGTCGATGTCGGCGCAGGAGCGCGCGTCGCGGTCGTCGAGCACCACTTGCATGGCGGCGACCACGCCAACCTGTCCAATGCGTTGACCCAGGTCCGCCTCGCTGCTGGCGCCGAACTGCTGCACGCCCGCGTGCAGGATGAGTGCGGCCGTGCCACGGTGATCGCGCAGACGGTGGTTGTGCTCGCCGCAAGCGCGCGTTACCAGCGCATCGACATGGAACTTGGCGCAGACCTGTCGCGCCACGACATCGGCATCAGCCTCGAGGGCGACGATGCATACGCGTCGGCCAACGGCATCCTGCTGGCGACTGGCCGGCGACACCTCGACACGCGACTGGGTGTCGAACATCGCGGCCGCGACACTTCCTGCGACCTCGTCTGGCGTGGCCTTGGTGCTGGCCGCAGCCGCACCGTGTTCCGTGGCGGCATCGTCATCCATGCCGGGGCCGACGGCGCCGATGCGCGCCTGGCCAACAAGAACATCCTGCTCGGCGAAGGTGCCGAGATCGATACCCAGCCCGCGTTGGAAATCCACGCCGACGAAGTCAAGGCGGCGCACGGCGCAACCGTCGGCCGACTCGATCCGACCGCCCTGTTCTACCTGCGCTCGCGCGGTTTACCGGAGCCAGATGCGCGTCGCCTGCTCACCGGCGCGTTCTGCCGGGAGATCACCGACGGCGTGTCGGACCCGATCGTGCGGGACGTGCTGGCGCGATCGCTCGAACGCGCCTTGGCAACGCTGGAGATCGGATGAACGCCGCAAGCCCGCAAACCATCGACTGGACGCGGGTCCGCGACGACTTTCCACTGCTGGCACGCCAGGTCCACGGCAAGCCACTGGTCTACCTGGACTCGGCCAACACCGGGCAAAAACCGGCGAGCGTGATTCAGACCGTCGACGATTTCTATCGGTGCCACAACGCCAATGTCAGTCGCGCGGTCCATGCGATCGGCAACGAAGCCACCGAGGCCTACGAGGGGACGCGCACGCGGCTCGCACGCCACCTCAACGTCCGTGCCGATGATCTCGTGCTGACCAGCGGCACGACGTTCGCGATCAACCTTGTCGCCTATTCCTGGGCATTGCCACGCTTGGGGCCGGGCGACGTCATCCTGCTGACGCGCATGGAGCATCACGCCAACATCGTCCCCTGGCAACTGGTGGCCGAACGCATCGGCGCATCCATCCGCGTTGCCGAGGTGACGGCCGAAGGCGTGCTCGATCTCGATGCCTTGCGCGCGGCCATGACACCGCAGGTCAAGCTGCTTGGCCTGACCCATGTCTCCAACGTCCTGGGCACGGTGAACCCGGTTCGCGACATCTGCCGCGAAGCGCGCAGCCGCGGCATCGTGACCGTGGTCGACGGCTCGCAGGCCGTGCCGCACATGCCGGTGGACATTGCCGCGATCGGCTGCGATTTCTATGCCTTCACCGGCCACAAGATGTGTGGCCCGACCGGCACCGGCGGGCTGTGGGGACGTCGGGAACACCTCGAGGCGATGCCGCCATTCCTTGGCGGCGGCGAAATGATCCGGCAGGTGCGCTTCGATGGCAGCACCTTCAACGACCCACCGCATCGCTTCGAGGCCGGCACGCCCAACATCGCCGGCCACGTCGGCCTGGGCGCGGCAGTGGACTATCTCGATGCACTGGGCATGGACCACATCGCCGCGCGCGAGGCAGACCTGCTGTCGCACCTGACCGAAGCGATGGGCAGCGAGGCCGGCGTGCGCATCATCGGCACCGCCCCGGACAAGGCGGCCGTGACCAGCTTCCTCGTCGAGGGCGCGCATGCGCACGACCTGGCAACGCTGCTCGACCTGGAAGGCGTTGCCGTTCGCTCCGGGCACCATTGCGCGCATCCGCTGATGGATTTTTACGGCGTGCCGGCCACCTGCCGGGCTTCGATTGCCTTCTACAACACCCATGCGGAAATCGACGCCTTCATGGTTGCGCTGCGCAAGGTGCGGCGACTGCTCGGCTAGAATCCTGCTGTCGACAACCGAGGCGGACATGACAGACGACATCACGACCCTGTTGCGGGAGACCGGTGAGCGGCCACGCCAAACAGCCGGCAACGCCGCATGGTCGCTGCAACGTGAGTCGTTCGATATGCACCACCAGGCTTCGCGCGTCGAACAACGCAGCAACCCTTACCCGGCGTTGGCGACATGGCCGGGCTGAGCTTCCGCGCCGCGACGCCAGCCGATGTGCCGGCCGTGGTCGCGCTGGTCGAATCGGCGTATCGCGGCGATTCCAGTCGGCGTGGCTGGACGACGGAAGCGGACCTGGTCGACGGCTCGCGCACCAGTGTCGATGACGTCCAGGCGACCATCCTTCGACCGCGAAGCCGGATCCTTCTGGCTGAGCGCGATGGCGCGCTGCTGGCCTGTGCGCACGTGGCCGATGACGGGGACGCCGGCTATTTCGGGTTGTTTTCCGTGCGCCCCGACCTGCAGGGAGCGGGGATCGGCAAGGCACTGATGTCCGAAGCCGAGCGTGTCGTGCGCGAGGAGTGGAGCCTGCCGGTCCTGCGCATGACGGTGATCGACCTGCGGCAGGAGCTCATCGCGTTTTACGAACGCCGCGGATATCGCCG
>JBBRHT010000263.1:0-2712 GCA_038222295.1 Lysobacterales bacterium | reverse complement strand
AACGCATCGAAGTCCGTCCAGCCCGATGTATTGCGCCAGTGGTACTGGATGTCGATGCGCGCAAGCCAGTCGGCTCCGAAGGCTTCTTCTTCTTGGGCGGTAATGAAGTTCACGTGCGCCGACGACAGCTTGTGCCTCGTCGCCTCTGCGATTGCGGCATCGAGCAGCAGCTTTCGGGCGCTGTCATCGCGGGCGAGCAGCCGAGGCCCGGTGACGGGCGTGTACGGCACGGCGCACAGCCACTTGGGGAAGTAGTCCAGGCCATGGCGCGCATAGGCATGCGCCCACGCGTGGTCGAACACGAACTCGCCATGCGAATTGGTCTTGAGATATCCGGGCGCGGCGGCGATGAGCCCATCGCCGTCCCACATGGTCATGTGGTGCGGCATCCAGCCGTTGCGCGCGCACACGACGCCATGCTGTTCGAGGCCCGCCAGGAATGCATGGGACACGAACGGATTGCGGCCGTCGTGCAACGCATCCCATTGCGGTGCCGGAACGTCCCTCAGCGCAGCGAAGGTGCGCACGCTGCTCAAGACGAGGCCTTCAATGGGCGGGGACGCGCATCAGGCGTCCTTGTCGAGGAACCTCTCGGCATCCAGCGCCGCCATGCAGCCGAAGCCGGCCGAGGTGATTGCCTGGCGGTAATGCTGGTCGGCGACGTCGCCAGCGGCGAATACGCCACCGACGGATGTTTCCGTGGCGCCGCCAGACAGGCCGGACCGGATCTCGATGTAGCCATTGTTCATGGCCAGCTGGCCCTCGAACAACGACGTGTTAGGCGTATGTCCGATCGCAACGAACAATCCGTGGATGACAAGGTCCCTCGTGGCGCCATCCAGCGTTGACTTCACCCGCAACCCGGTGACGCCGGCTTCATCGCCGAGCACTTCGTCGACGACGTGGTGCCACACCGGCTCGATCTTGCCGGCCTGGATCCTGGCCTGCAGCTTGTCCTGCATGATCTTTTCGGCGCGCAGCGTGTCGCGCCGGTGCACCAGGTAGACCTTGCGCGCGATGTTGGCCAGGTAGAGCGCTTCCTCGACGGCGGTGTTGCCGCCCCCGACCACGGCGACGTCCTGGCCCTTGAAGAAGAATCCGTCGCACGTCGCGCAAGCGGACACGCCGCGACCCTTGAAGGCGTCTTCGGACTCCAGTCCCAGGTACTTGGCGGTGGCGCCGGTGGCGATGATCAACGCATCGGCGGTGTATTCACCGTTGTCGCCCTTCAGGCGAAAGGGACGTTGCGACAGGTCGGCGCTGTGCACATGGTCGAAGATCACCTCGGTGTCGAAGCGTTCGGCGTGGGCCTGCATGCGAGTCATCAGGTCCGGTCCCATGAGTCCGTGCGCATCACCAGGCCAGTTGTCGACTTCCGTCGTCGTCATCAGTTGCCCGCCCATCTGCAGGCCGGTCACCAGCACGGGTTTGAGGTTGGCGCGTGCCGCGTAGACGGCGGCTGTCCAGCCGGCAGGGCCGGAGCCGAGGATCAGCAGGCGGCAATGCTTCGACGAACTGATTGAAAGGGAGGTCATGGGTATAATTGTCAGGTTCGGGGATCGTCGCCTGGCGAACGTCATCGCTGCGGCGCAGGCCGCATAGATTGGCGGCGGGATCCCCTCAAAACAAGGGCGCGTCAAACGCCCTGTGACTACATCGGTCGGTCATCGGCCGGAAATTCCCATCTTGCGAGGCAATCCGATGCGTATTGGTGTACCGAAGGAAACCAAGACCCTTGAAGGGCGCGTTGCGCTCGTTCCCGCCGCCGCTGGCGACCTGGTCAAGCGCGGCCACGAGGTCTGGATCGAGAAGGACGCCGGCATCAAGTCCGGGTTCAAGGACGCCGACTACACCAAGCTGGGCGTCAAGATCGCTCCCGATGCGGCGACCCTGTACGCAAACGGCGAGCTCATCGTCAAGGTCAAGGAGCCGATCGAAGGCGATCTGGCACTGCTGCGCAAGGATCATCTGCTCTTCTGCTACCTGCACCTGGCCCCGTTGCCCGTGCTGACGAAGCGCCTGCTCGACATCGGGCTGACCGGCATCGCGTTCGAGACCGTCGAACTGCCCAATGGCGACCTTCCGCTGCTGGCGCCGATGTCGATCATCGCCGGCAAGATCGCGGTACAGGTCGGCACGCACCTGCTGCACCAGCCGATGGGTGGGAAGGGCAAGCTGCTTGGCGGCCTGCCGTCGACCGAGCGTGGCAAGGTCGTGATCTTCGGCGCCGGCGCAGCGGGCGGGCATTCGGCAGCCCTGGCGGCTGCGGGCGGCGCAAACGTGGTGGTCTTCGAGAAGCGCCAGGACCGCATGGACGAGATGATGCGGCTGGGAAACAACGTCACTGCGCTGTATCCCTATGACGACGTGGTCGCCCGCGAGGTTGCATCCGCCGACCTGGTCGTCGGCGCGGTACTCGTCACCGGCGCGGTCGCGCCGCACGTGATGACGCGGGAAATGGTTCGCGGCATGGAGCCGGGCTCGGTCGTCGTGGACATCTCCATCGACCAGGGCGGCTGTTTCGAGACATCGCGTCCGACCACCTGGAAGGAGCCGACCTACGTCGAGGAAGGCGTGATCCACTACGCCGTCACCAACATGCCGGGCGCCGTTCCGCAAACGTCCTCCCAGGCGATCTGCGCGGCGATCCTGCCGTGGGTCACCAAGCTGGCATCGGGGAACTGGCGCGACAGCCAGCCGCTGGTGCGCGGC
>JBBRHT010000262.1:0-2738 GCA_038222295.1 Lysobacterales bacterium | reverse complement strand
GGATGCCACCGAGATGACGCCATCGGCGCCGGCCAGCATCGCCCTCGCCGCGGTGGGATCGTCGCCGCTCAGCACGGTGAATCCTGCATCGCGGAACGCCAGCAGTGCCGTCATGCGCGCTGGATCGTCGAGGGCTTCCTTGATGCCGATGATGCGTTCGTGCAGGGCAAGATCGGCCACCGTGTCGGGCAGCAGGTCGCAGCCGGTGCGCCCGGGCACGTTGTACAACACGATCGGCAACGCCCCATCGTCGGCGACCGCGCGGTAATGCGCGAGCAATCCTTCCTGGGTGGGGCGCACATAAGGCGGCGTCACCACCAGCGCCGCATCGGCGCCCAGCGCGGCCGCCCGGCGCGTCTGCTCGACGGTCTTGGCCGTATTCGACAAACCCGTGCCGGCGAGCACCGGGATGCTTCCAGCGACGAATTCAACGGCGCTTCGCAACAGCGCGTCGTATTCGACGTCATACAATGCGGCAGCCTCGCCAGTCGAGCCGGCCACCACCACGGCCTGCGTGCCACTGTCCAGTTGCCAGCGCAGCAACCGCCGCCAGGCGTCGAGATCGAGCTCCCCAGCCGCCGTGAACGGCGTTGCCAGTGCGGTCACGCTGCCGGAAATCCGCAAATGGGCGCTCATCTGGACAAAACCTGCATGCGCATGCGGAACCTGTTTGGGCGAGCCACATGTTACTTGCGGGCTCAAAGCAGGGGCAAGTATGCTGACCCGGACCCCCGGCCCGGCCACATGGAAGCAGCCCGGACGTCGTCAACCCCCTTTGCGGCGGACGCCCACTTGACCGATCCAGATACCGCTTCCCGTCCCTCGCCCAACGAGAACCACCTGCTGATCAACGCCTATACGACGCATCCGCAGTCGCCTCTGCTGGCGGTGACGCGCAGGATCGCCGACAGCGGCTGCAACCTGGTCGATACGCGGCTGAGCACGGTCGGTCGCGACGTGTCCGTGACTGCGCTGGCGACCGGATCCTGGGATTCCGTGGCCAAGCTTGAAGCCATGCTCACGCGGCTGGAGCGCGAGGAAGGCCTGAAACTCGTCTGGTACCGCACCGGTCCCAAGCCGGTCCAGTCCAACCTGCTGCCCTACGTGGTCGAGGTGGTGGCGGCGGACAAGCCCGGGATCCTGTTCCAGTTGGCGGACTTCTTCGACCGGCAGTCGATCACGATCGAAAGCCTGCATTGCTCGCGCTATCGCGCGATGCAGACCGGCGCCGAGATGTTCACCGCGCAGGTCACCATCGGCATCCCCGCCGACATGCATATCGCCGCGTTGCGCGACGACTTCCTGGAATTCTGCGACCACCTCAACCTCGACGCGATCATGGATCCGATGAAGTTTTGACGATGCTCCAGGACACCGAGGGCATGCTTGGCCAGAAGGTCGCCGACCTGCCCTTGCAGCTGTCCGGCGGAACCAACGGGACATTGGCCGATTACGCCGGCCGTTGGCTCGTCCTCTATTTCTATCCGAAGGACAGCACGCCCGGCTGCACGCTGGAGGCGATCGAATTCGACGCCACGCTGCCGAAGTTCCGGCAATGCGGCGCCGCGGTGCTCGGCGTGTCACGCGACTCGCTGAAGCGCCATGTCAACTTCATCGCCAAGCAAGGGTTGCAGTTCGATCTCGCCAGCGACGGCGAGCAGCTCCTGTGCAATGCGTTCGACGTGATCAGGGAGAAGACCCTGTACGGGCGCAAGGTGGTCGGCATCGAGCGCAGCACGTTCCTGATCGACCCCGACGGCGTCGTGCGACAGGCCTGGCGCCGGGTCAAGGTGCCCGGCCATGTCCAGGCCGTCCTTGCCGCACTGCAGTCAGCACGGGCGCAGTGAACGGCCCCGCCATCATCCTCCACTGCCGCCAGGCGTCGCCTGTCGCGGCAATACCTCCCTGTTCGAAGCCCAGGAACCCACACGCATGACGCGCAGCAATCGCATCTACGTCCTCGACACGAACGTGCTGATGCACGATCCGACCGCGCTGTTCAAGTTCGAGGAACACGATGTCTTCCTGCCGATGCAGGTGATCGAAGAGCTCGACAATGCCAAGAAAGGCACATCCGAGGCGAGCCGCAATGCGCGGCAGGTCAGCCGGTTCCTCAACGAACTGATCGAATCGGCGGGAAGCGCCAACATCACCACCTCCGGCATTCCGCTCGTGCTTCCGCACGGGCTGCAGCTGCGCGGGTCGCAAAGCAACGGCAAGCTGCACTTCCAGACGGACAACTTCGACGCGGGCAAGCGCTTCGGGGCCGTGATCCCCGACAACCACATCCTCGGTGCCATCCTTGCGCTGAAGGAAAGCACCCCGGATTCGCGCGTCGTGTTCGTGTCCAAGGACATCAACCTGCGCATCAAGGCATCCATCGCCGGCATCGTCAACGAGGACTACCAGAACGAACGCGCGCTGGACGATTTCAGCCTGCTGTACACCGGAGCCAGGGAACTGCCCGCGGACTTCTGGCAGCAGCACGGCAAGGAACTGCGCTCCTGGACCGATTCCGGACGCACGTTCTATGAAATCGCGCGCACCAAGGACGACGACTGGTACGCAAACGAATTCCTCTACCTGCCTGGCGACCACGAGGCCGAACTGAAGGTTTCCAAGGTCGACGAGAGCAAGGTGACGTTGCAGATCGTCGACGATTACCGGCATTCGCAGCACGCGGTCTGGGGAATCCTTGCCCGAAACCGCGAACAGAATTTCGCGCTCAACGCACTGAT
>JBBRHT010000261.1:0-2754 GCA_038222295.1 Lysobacterales bacterium | reverse complement strand
GACGTGGCCGCGACCGTCGATGCCCTGGCGGTCTGGAATGCGGTCGCGGCGCAGCCCATGCCGCGGAAGGCCTCGGTGGCCCCGTCGATCCGTTGGCCCGACGACGACTGAATCGTCCGCGGTAAGCTTGCGGCGGGGCCCAAGCCGGAACGACCGCATGACCGCAAGCACGCCGCTGCTCGTCACCTTCGCGCTGTACCTGCTGGCGATGGTGGCCATCGGGTTCATGGCGTGGCGATCGACACGCACCTTCGACGACTACATCCTCGGCGGGCGTTCGCTGGGCAGTTACGTCACCGCGATGTCGGCCGGGGCATCGGACATGAGCGGCTGGCTGCTGCTGGGCTTGCCGGGTGCGCTGTATGCAAGCGGCGTCTCGGAAGCATGGATCGCGATCGGCCTCATCGCCGGCGCCTGGTGCAACTGGAAATTCGTTGCCGGCCCGTTGCGGGTGTACACCGAGCGCAGCGGCAATGCCTTGACGTTGCCGGACTACTTCACCAACCGTTTCGAGGACACCAGCAAGCTGCTGCGCATCCTCTCGGCGCTGGTGATCCTGGTGTTCTTCGCCGTGTACTGCGCCAGCGGCATCGTCGCTGGTGCGCGCCTGTTCGAGAGCGTGTTCGGAGTCCCGTACGCGCAGGCGATCTGGTGGGGCGCCGCCGCCACAATCCTGTACACGCTGGTGGGCGGTTTCCTAGCCGTCAGCTGGACCGACACCGTGCAGGCGACCTTGATGATCTTCGCGCTGCTGCTGACACCGGTGATCGTGTTGCTGAGCCTGGGTGGCGTCTCAACCAGCATGGCCCTGATCGAGCAGGTCGATCCGGCAAGGCTGCAATGGATCGGCAAGGGCGGCGTGGTCGCGGTGGTGTCCGCCATCGCATGGGGGCTGGGTTATTTCGGCCAGCCGCACATCCTCGCGCGCTTCATGGCGGCCGATTCGCTGCAGACGATTCCAAAGGCGCGTCGCATCGGCATGGCCTGGATGGTGCTGTGCCTGCTGGGTGCGGTGTCGGTCGGGCTGTTCGGCATCGCCTACTTCGCGGCCCATCCGGGCCAGGGCGCGATGGTCCGCGACAATCCGGAACGCGTCTTCATCGCGCTGGCGACGATGTTGTTCAACCCATGGGTTGCAGGCGTGCTGCTGTCGGCGATCCTCGCCGCCATCATGAGCACGCTGTCCTGCCAGTTGCTGGTGTGTTCCAGCGCGTTGACCGAGGATTTCTACCGGGGCTTCCTGCGCCCGCGCGCGAGCCAGCGCGAGCTCGTCTGGTTCGGCCGCGCCATGGTGCTGTCGGTCGCGCTGCTGGCAATCCTCATCGCGCGTGATCCCGGGAGTCGCGTGCTCGGCCTGGTGAGTTATGCCTGGGCCGGATTCGGCGCAGCATTCGGCCCGGTCGTGCTGTTTTCGCTCACGTGGAAGCGGATGACCCGCAATGGCGCGCTGGCCGGCATGGTGGCCGGTGCGTTCACCGTGATCCTGTGGAAGCAGGCCGGCAGCGCGTTGTACGAGATGATTCCCGGCGTCATCGCGGCGTCGGTCGCGATCGTGGTCGTCAGTCGCCTTGGTCGTGCGCCCTCGCAGGCAATGCAGGCGCGACACGACTCCGTTCGCGAAGCGCTGCACGCGACCGGGTATTGATGACGGCGGAGATCCCACACGCCGTTGGCGATTCCCGCCCGCGTGCGATCGCGCTCATGGGGCCGACCGCATCGGGCAAATCAGCGCTCGCGCTGGAATGGGCGGAGCGCATCGGCGGGGAAATCATCAGCGTCGATTCCGCCCTCGTCTATCGCGGGCTGGACATCGGCGCGGCCAAACCCACGGCCGATGAGCGGGCGAGCGTCCGCCACCACCTGATCGACGTGCGCGATCCATGGCAGCCCTATTCGGCCGCGGAGTTCGCCGACGACGCGCGACAGGCACTGCAGGACATCGTCGCGCGCGGCCAGGTGCCGATCCTCGCCGGTGGCACCGGCCTGTATTTCCGCGCGTTGCTGCAGGGCCTGGCGCCAATGCCAGGCAAAGATCCCGAAGTGCGGACGCGCATCGCCGATGAAGCACGCGAGCGTGGCTGGGCGGCGTTGCACGCGCAGCTGGCCGCGGTCGACCCGCTTGCGGGGGCGCGCATCCATGCCACCGATGCCCAGCGCATCCAGCGGGCGCTGGAAGTCTGGCGCAGCAGCGGTCGCACGATCAGCGCATGGCAAACAGAAAGCGCACAGCCGCGTTTGCCGCTGCGCGTTCTCAAGCTCGTGCTGTCACCACCCGATCGCACGACCTTGCACCAGCGCATCGAAGCGCGTTTCGACGCGATGCTCGCTGCCGGCTTCCTCGACGAAGTCCGCGCCTTGCGATCGTTGCCGGAACTGCGATCGCACCCGTCGCCGCTGGATCTGCCTTCGCTACGCGCAGTGGGCTACCGGCAGGCCTGCGAGCACCTGGAGGGGATGACGTCGGTCGATGGATTCCGCGACCGCGCGATCTTTGCCACCCGCCAACTGGCAAAGCGCCAGCTCACCTGGCTTCGGCGCGAGTTCGACGCGCGATGGCTGGACCCGGCAACCGATCAGGTTGCACTGGGACAGGCGCTGCATCTGTTCATGCGTTGAGGGCGGGGCGGCAGCCGTAGCCACGGACGATCATGAACGCGACGCCGGTCGCTATCGCGCCGCGCGCGGTTGTGCAAACATCGGCCGGTCGCCGCCACGGGGAGTGGGTCGGGCGATACGGAACCAGCACCAGACTGG
>JBBRHT010000260.1:0-2808 GCA_038222295.1 Lysobacterales bacterium | reverse complement strand
GGTCACGATCATTCCGCGCGGACGTGCGCTGGGCGTGACCATGTACCTGCCCGAAGGCGACAAGTACAGCTACAACCGCACCGCGATCGAATCGCAGCTGTGCTCGCTGTACGGCGGCCGTGTGGCGGAGGAGCTCGTCTTCGGCGACGACAAGGTCACCACCGGCGCGTCCAACGACATCGAGCGCGCGACCAAGATGGCGCGCAACATGGTCACCAAGTGGGGCTTGTCCGAGCTTGGCCCGATCACCTATGGCGAGGAGGAGGACGAAGTCTTCCTCGGTCGCTCGGTGACGCAGCACAAGAACGTGTCGGACGCGACCGCGCGCCGCATCGATGAGGTCGTGCGCGGCATCCTCGACCGCGCCTACGAACGCACCCGCACGATGCTCACCGAGAACCTGGACAAGCTGCACACAATGGCCAAGCTGCTGCTGCAGTACGAAACCATCGATGCGCCGCAGATCGAGGCGGTGATGACCAACCGCGAACCGCCGCCGCCCGGCAACTGGACCAAGGGTGGTCCGGCTCGCGAAGTGCCCAAGCCGTTCACCATTGGCGGGCCGGCACCGCAGACCTGATGAGCCACGGCCGCCGCCGGCCGTCCAATCCGTTGCAATGGATGCAAGCCCCCGGAGGCAAGCCCGGGGGCTTTTTCTTTAGTCGCTGCCTGCATTTGGCCGCGCGTAGGATCGCCCTGTGGCGTGTCTTGCCGCGCACGGCGGAGGAGTCGACACATGCGCGACTGGGAAGGATCTCTCAAGGCGTTCGTCGATGAGTTGCGGCGCCGGCGCGTCTTCCGCGTGGCCGTGGTGTTCCTGGTCGTGGGCTGGGTCCTGATCCAGGTGGCCGGCGCCACGTTCGGTCCGCTTGGCCTTCCGGACTGGACCGTGAAGCTGGTGATCGTCCTGGTCGGGCTCAGCTTCGTGCTGGCCTGCGCCCTGGCATGGACATACGACCTGACCACGCGCGGCATCGAGCGCACTGCGCCAACGGCCGTGCCCGAGGCAGCGGCTCCCGAGGCGTCGGTCGCGATCCTCCCGTTCTCGGACCTCAGCGAGGGCCATGACCAGGATTACTTCTGCGAGGGACTCGCCGAGGAAATCCTCAACGCGCTGGCGTCGATCAGCGGCATGCGCGTGGCATCGCGCACGTCGTCCTTCCGCTTTCGCGACAGCGCCACCGATGCGCGCGACATCGGGCGCGCGCTCAACGTCGCGGCCATCATGGAAGGCAGCGTGCGCAAGGCCGGCGACCACGTCCGCGTCACCGCGCAGCTCGTTGATGCCGGCAATGGATACCACCTGTGGTCGGAGAATTTCGATCGCAAGCTCCAGGACGCAAACGCCGCCGATTCGATGGGCGACGGCGCACACGCGACGGTGTTGTCGCGACAGGCGCTGGAGCGCGCGTTGGCCGAGGCGGACCTTGATCCGGAAAACGGTCGCGCCCGCTACCTGGCGGCCGGGCTGCAGGTACGCCTTGGCGACACGGAAGCCGGCAAGCGCAACGCCGAAGCTGCGCTGCGCATGCGTCCGGATGACTACGGAACGCTGTACAACGCCGCCTGCGTCTACGCGCAGGTCGGCGAGTTCGACCGTGCGCTGGACCTGCTCGATCGTGCCGTCGCCACCGGGCAGGGATTCCGCGAGTGGATCGACCACGACCACGACTTCGACGTCGTGCGGCAGCTGCCCCGCTTCCAGGAGATCGTCGCGAGGCTGGACGAACCGGTGCGTGGCTAGCACGGTGCCAGCCCGCCTCGCGGATGAAGGGCGCCTGGGCCCCGGGATTGCCTGATAATCGTCGCATCAAGCGGCAGGTAGTGACGGCGGGTTCGCGCCGCACGGGTCTGCATGCGCCGCAGCCGGAGCCAGTGATGTTCGACCTCTCGCCACAACTCGATTGCGCTGGCCGGATCCTCAGGCTGGACCGTCCGCGCGTGATGGGCATCGTCAACGTCACCCCTGATTCGTTTTCCGAGGGCGGCGAGCACGTCGGGACTGACGCTGCCGTGGCGCATGCGATGCGCCTGGCCGGGGAGGGCGCGGATGTGCTGGACATCGGCGGTCAATCCACGCGGCCCGGTGCGAAGGAGGTGTCGCTGGACGAGGAACTGCGCCGCGTGCTGCCCGTCATCGAACAACTGGCGAATGCCACCGCGTTGCCGATCAGCATCGACACTGCGCGGCCAGAGGTCATGCACGCGGCGGTCGCCGCGGGCGCCGGCATGATCAACGACGTCCAGGCGCTGCGCCGGGAGGGAGCGCTCGACGCCGCCGCGGCGCTCGGCGTGCCGGTCGTGCTGATGCACATGCAGGGCGAGCCACGCTCGATGCAGGAGGCGCCCGCCTATGACGATGTCGTCGCCGATGTGCACCGCTTCCTGGCCGAGCGGATCTTCGCCGCGGAGATGGCGGGAATCGCCAAGAAGAAGCTGGTCGTCGATCCGGGTTTCGGGTTCGGCAAGACCTCCGCGCACAACCTGTTGCTGCTGGCCCAGCTGGAACGTTTCACCGAGCTCGGCGTGCCGTTGTTGGCCGGCCTGTCGCGCAAGAAGACCATTGGCGAGCTGACGCACCGCAACGACCCCCGCGAGCGCATCCATGGCTCGGTCACGGCGGCGCTCATTGCGGCGCAGCGTGGGGCCAGGCTGCTGCGCGTCCATGACGTGGCCGCGACCGTCGATGCCCTGGCGGTCTGGAATGCGGTCGCGGCGCAGCCCATGCCGCGGAAGGCCTCGGTGGCCCCGTCGATCCGTTGGCCCGACGACGACTGAATCGTCCGCGGTAAGCTTGCGGCGGGGCCC
>JBBRHT010000259.1:0-2813 GCA_038222295.1 Lysobacterales bacterium | reverse complement strand
CGCCGACCACTGCCCGCCAGGGGGCGATGCGGGTGCTCGCTCGCTCGCGCGTGTTCTCGGTCTTCCGTCCACTCCATTCGATCGCGATCGGGGCACACACAAGCCGCCACAAGTGGCCATGGTCGTCGAGGCCGATTGCATCGGCTGCACCAAGTGCATCCAGGCCTGTCCCGTCGACGCGATCATCGGCGCCAGCAAGCACATGCATACCGTGATCGAGCCGCTCTGCACCGGCTGCGAACTATGCGTTCCCGCCTGCCCGGTGGATTGCATCGTGCTGTTGTCGCCCGCCTGATCCGCCAGCGATGCGTCCCGGGGTCAGTGCTTCGTGCCCGGGCACTGGGAACACACGCGCTCGACGCGATAACCCCTGGCGCGCAGTTTCTCGACAACGCCGTCGCCGCCGAGAAGGTGCAGCGCGCCCACCACGACCAGTGTCGTCGACCGATCCGGTGACGCCAGGCGCTTCTCGATCTGCGGCACCCATGCGTCGTTGCGGTCGACGTCGATGTGCCGATAGAGCTTCGGGTAGTCACGCTTCATCGCCGCAGCCATCACGGTCCACAGCGTCGCCGCGTCGCCGCGGCGCCAGGCTGCGTGCAATGTCTCCAGCTCGTGGTTTCCGGGTTCCGAGTCACCCAGTGCTTCAGCCAGGAACTGCAGCTGCTCGTCGCGATCCATGGCTGCGAGGAAGGCGATCTGCTGGGCACCGGTTTCGAGCCCTGCCACGGGCTTGCCGGCCGCCGCGGCTGCGCTGGCGAAGTGTTCATCCAAGCCGAGCGATGGATCCAGCCCCTGCTCCTGCATCCCTGCCACGCTGATCATCAACCCGGCAAGCCAGGGCCGGAATTGCTGCAGCATCTCCGGCGTGATTCCCGTTGCCTTCCCGCTGCGTGCGTCGGATGCAAACCATGCGGCGAGCTTCCGGCGCAGCAAGGGATCCAGGTCGTCATCCAGTCGCGTGCCGTCCGCCCGCAATCCGGTCTGCTGCATCTGCATGGCCAGCGCGGGGGACGCCATCTCCCGTGGCGGGATCTCGAACATCAGTGCCTGCGCATCGCCGAAGGCCTTGTCGACATCGGCCGACAAGGGATAGTCGCCGGGCTTGAGCAGGTGGAAGGAACCCAACAGGTACACGCTGCTGTCCCTGTCGGACACCTTCCACAACAAGGGAACCGGCGGCGACGCCGATGCGGCGAACGTCGTGACCGCAAGCAGCAGCGTCGCCAGGACCAGCAACAAGGAATGGGCGCGCATGCGGACGCTCAATGGCCGCCTGGCTTGGCGTAGGCCTTTTCGCCCGCGGTGATCGAGAGGTCGAGGCGGTTCTCGGGAGGCGGCAGGGGACAGGTCGCGAACGATGTGAACGCGCACGGCGGGTTGCGCGACTGGTTGAAGTCGAGCATCACGTTGCCCTGCGCATCGGGCATGGGTGCATCGAGGAAGCGTCCAGCACCGTAGCTGCCGTGGCCGTTGGTCCGATCTGCGAAGACCAGGAACAACACGCCTTCGCCTTCATCGAGCGCCTCGAGCTTCCAGGGCTTGCCGTCGTGTTCGAACTCGACCGTACCGGGATTGGACATGGCATCCATGCTGCCGATGATGTTGGCGACTTCCATCGTACGGCCGGACTCGTGCGGGACGAACCGCGCCTTCACCAGCCATGATGGATCCGCGGGCCAATAATCGAGTCCCGTGAACTGCAGGCGCGTGGGCGCATCCGCGTGCCTGACACGCAAGGCGTGGCGGCCACTGCGTTGGACCACCGTCGCCTCCCCCTTGCCTTCGTCGAATCCGATCACGCTGGCGCCACCGGTGTCCACATCGGTGCGCAGCGACGTTTCGCCCGCCAGTGGCTTGTCGTCCAGGGTGAGCGTGGCCGACTTGTCCGGAACGAAGCGCACGCCCTTGCCGTCGACCGTGACCATGCCCAGGTGCAATGGTCCCATCGCCAAGCGGATGCCATTGTCGGCCGCGCTGCCGATGTAATGCGCGCCCGGATCCAGCCAATGCAGCCCGACCAGGCTGGTCCAGCCGTCGGGCTTGAGCAATGTCGCCCGGCGTGTCTCGCGCCACAGCCGCTCGGTGCGTGCGAAAGCCGATTCGGCCGCTGGCTGCATGGATTTCCCGGAGTTGGTGTCGTCGTTGCGATGACAGGCTGTCGCCAGGCCCGTCAAGGCGATCATCGTTGCAAGCATGTGTCGGTGCGCACGCAGCATCAGCGTCCTCGCAGGAACCAGGAATCGATGTCGCCCAAGCTGAAATGCGCCCAGGTCGGTCGACCATGATTGCATTGTCCCGAGCGCAGGGTCGCCTCCATCTCGCGCAGCAAGGCATTCATCTCCGCGATGGACAGCCGCCGATGCGCACGCACCGCCGCATGGCAGGCCATCGTCGACAGCAGGCCGTCGCGCGCGTCGGTGACCCGTCGGCTGCCACCATGTTCACGCAGGTCGGCCAACACGTCACGCAACAGGGTGGCAACGTCGCCATCGGCAAGCAGCGCCGGAACCCCGCGCAGCAGCAGCGACTGCACGCCGGCGCGCGATACGTCGAACCCCAGCAGCGCCAACGTTCGCGACTCGCGCTCGGCGCAGTCCGCATCGCGTTCGGAAACCGCGATCGACTGCGGGACCAGCAGCGGCTGCACGCGAAGGCCGACACTGTCATGCGCTGTCTTGAGCTTTTCGTAGCCGATCCGTTCGTGCGCCGCGTGCATGTCGACGACGATCAGCCCTTCCCTGTTTTCCGCGAGGATGTAGATCCCGTGCAGCTGGGCGATCGCATAGCCCAGTGGTGGCACCGCTTCATCG
>JBBRHT010000258.1:0-2838 GCA_038222295.1 Lysobacterales bacterium | reverse complement strand
GGGACAGCTTGTCCTCGGCCACGGCGATATCCATCGAGTGCTTTTCCTCGTCCATGATGATGGACTGCACCTCGGCCGGCGCCATCGCATTGATGACGAACTGCGCCGGATTGTCCGACCACAACACGATGTCGACGCGCTCGCCGTTCAACTCGTTGGAGACCGCCTGCACGCGCGAACCGCGCATGCCGATGCAGGCGCCGATCGGATCGGTGCGGTTGTCATAGGCAAGCACCGCGATCTTGGCGCGATCGCCCGGATCGCGCGCGCAGGCCTTGATGTCGACCAGGCCCTGGCCCACTTCCGGCACTTCGAGCTTGAACAGCTCGATCATGAATTCCGGGGCGGCGCGGCTGATGAACAGCTGCGGGCCGCGTGGCTCGGTTCGGACGTCGTAGAGATAGCCACGCACGCGGTCGCCTGCGCGCAGGACGTCCCGCGGAATGCCCTTGTCCTTCGGGATGAAGGCTTCGGCATTGCCGCCGAGGTCCACGAAGATATTGCCGCGCTCGGCCCGCTTGACGATGCCCGTGACCAGTTCGCCGACGCGATCCTTCCACTGCTCCACGACCTGCGCACGCTCAGCTTCGCGCACGCGCTGCACGATCACCTGCTTGGCGGCCTGCGCGGCGATGCGGCCGAAATCGGGGTTCTCGATCGGCTCCTCGATGTAGTCGCCGACTTCGGCACCTTCGCTCTCGTCGACGGCGTCCATCAACCGCACCTGGCGGTCCGGCGATTCCATGACGACATCGTCCGCGACGACTTCCCACCGACGGAATGTCTCGTAATTGCCGTCCTTGGGATCGATGGAGACACGCACCAGCACATCCTGCTCGGCATAGCGTTTCTTTGCCGCCGACGCCAATGCGGCTTCGATGGCTTCCAGGATCACGGACTCGGGGACGCCCTTTTCATTGGCAACCGCGTCGACGACCAGCAACAATTCCTTGCTCATTGACTCACTCCGCACGGGACGGCTTGGCCGCCGGCTTCTTGGTTGGGTTTTTCTGCTTACCCGGTCGCGCATCGCGGCCGGACTTGTCGATTGCTGGCGCCAGGCCGAGCGCGGCCCAATCGGGCACCAGCCGGGCCTTCTCGATATTGTCGGTGGCGATAGCGAATGCATTGCCGTCGACATCGAACGTGATGTTGTCGCTTTCCACCTGCACGATCGTTCCCTGCAGCCGGCGCCGTCCATCCTGCGGAAGTTTCAGCGTGACCTTCGCCACTTCGCCCGAAAAACGGGCGAATTGCGCCGGCGTGAACAACGGACGCTCGATGCCGGGCGACGACACCTCGAGGGTGTAA
Source organism: Lysobacterales bacterium (assembly GCA_038222295.1). Classification (GTDB taxonomy): domain Bacteria; phylum Pseudomonadota; class Gammaproteobacteria; order Xanthomonadales; family Xanthomonadaceae; genus Cognatiluteimonas. Next base: position 1,527 of record JBBRHT010000258.1, on the reverse strand, counting down.
TGCGCGCTGATCGGGTCGGCCACGTCCAGCTGCGCGGATACCTCGCGGCTGACCGCCTCGCAATCCTCGATCCCGACCAGCCGCGGTTCACCAGCCTCGGCGCTGGCATCGGATGCCGGAATGTCGATGTACAAGCGCAGCAACGCGCCGCCCGCCGTAGGCAGGTATTCCACGCCCAGCAGTTCGAGCCCGAGCGCCTGCACGGTTGGAGTCAGCAACACTGCGATTTCATTTGCCTTGCCGGTCATGTCGCGTCGATCTGGTCCTGCAAAAAGGAGTGCCGTGGTTACCGCAATTCCGGGCCCCTAAAACAGCAAGGGGCCCGACGGGCCCCTTGTCCGATACCGCTGGATGTCGGCACAGCCGCGTCCAAATACGCGACTGCAAAGCCCGGCCCTGGCGAGCCTTCGCTCACTGGGCTCTCCCGGCTGAAACGAAAAAGGCTCCGAGGAGCCTTTTTTGCCAGCGAGAGCTGGTAGCGGGGGCAGGATTTGAACCTGCGACCTTCGGGTTATGAGCCCGACGAGCTGCCAGACTGCTCCACCCCGCAACAGGAGCGGAATTATGGTGATTTACCTCGACGATTGCAACATCAACCGGCGAACGCCTGCTGGCACCAGCTCATCAGCGGATTCCAGAAGATCCCCAGTACCAGCAGCGCGAGCGCATTGACGCCGAATGCGATCTGCAAGGGCCGGTCATTGCGGGGGGCCAGCTCACCGACCGGCTCGTCGAAATACATGACCTTGACCACGCGCAGGTAATAGAACGCGCCGATGACCGCGAACACGATACCGACGATCACCAGCCAGATCTGCCCGCCTTCCCACGCTGCGCGCAGTACCGCCAGCTTCGACCAGAACCCCAGGAACGGCGGGACGCCAGCCAGTGACGCCATGATGCACAGCACCAGCCCGGCCAGCCACGGACTGCGCGTATTGAGGCCCTTGAAGTCGTCTAGCGTGTCGGCCTCGAAGCCCTGCCCCGACAGCACCACGATGGCCCCGAACGCCGCCGCCGACATCAGCGCGTAGCTGATGACATAGAACATCGATGCGGCATACCCCCCGGCCCCGCCACCGGCGAAACCGAGGAACAGGAAGCCGATGTGCGACACCGCCGAATACGCGAGCATCCGCTTGAGGTTGGTCTGCATCAATGCAATGAGGTTGCCGACCACGAGCGACGCCACGGCCAGCCCGGCCATCAGCAGGCGCCAGCGTTCGTCCAGCGGCCCCACCGCTCCCTCGAGCAGGCGGAACGCGAGGGCGAAGGACGCCAGTTCGGGCGCAGATGCGATGAACAGCGTGATGGGCGTCGGCGCACCCTGGTAGGTGTCCGGCACCCACATGTGGAACGGCGCCGCGCCGAACTTGAAGGCGATGCCGGCCACGGCAAACACGGTGCCGGTCAGCAGCAGCGTCGTTTCGGGGGATGCGGCGATGGCCGACCGCAGCACAGCCAGGTCCAGCGTTCCGGTGGCGCCGTACAGCAAGGACATGCCGTAGAGCAGCAGGCCCGACGACA
>JBBRHT010000257.1:0-2845 GCA_038222295.1 Lysobacterales bacterium | reverse complement strand
GTTCGACGGTCCGCTGTCCGGCGATGCCACCAAGATCGTGTATGCGATCGGCTCCCAGCTGTCCCGGCGGCTCCTGGACACCAGCCGAAAGGCCGGTCGCCTCGCCTTCCTGGACGTCACCGACCGCATCATCCGCACCCTGCACGACCTCACCCGCGAGCCGGAGGCCATGAGCCACCCGCAGGGAACGCAATTGCGCGTCTCCCGGCAGGAGCTGGCGCGGCTGGTCGGCTGCTCGCGGGAAATGGCCGGGCGAGTGCTCAAGAAGCTCCAGATCGACGGCGTGCTGCACGCCCGCGGCAAGACGGTCGTGCTCTACGGCACACGGTAGTGGGCCGCGGCCAGGCGCCCGCCGAGGTTGCCACCATCCGCGCCGCCGCAACCGGTGACGCATCCGATGTCGCGACGCTGCTCGAGTCCCTCGGCTATCCCTGCAGCCGCGACGAAGCGGCCGAACGCATCGCCTACGTCCTGGGTGATCCGCGCCAGCACCTGTTGCTTGCCGAACTGGCCGGCCATGCCTGCGGGCTCGTGGCACTGGACCTGCGGTATTCCCTGACCCGCGGCGAAGACCAGGCCCGGATCACCGCGCTGGTGGTGCTGCCCGGAAGCAACCGCCTGGGCATCGGACGCCGCCTGCTGCGGGAAGTCGAGGGCATTGCCCGCCGTGCGGGCGCAGCGCGCATCGAAGTCACCAGCAATGCCGGCCGCACGCAGGCGCACGCCTTCTACCACCGTTGTGGCTATGCCGACGGCTCGCTGCATTTTTTCAAGCGGCTGGGAGACTGAGGCCAGCCGACCCCAGCCGTTCCCAACAGGCGAGCAAGGCCACTTAGCCCGCTGGCGTCGATGGCGCCCCGGCAGGACGGGTCGCCATTGCGGGAGGGTCGCCCGCGCGATTGGCGCATCCCCAGTTGAGCATGGGCGTCCCGGGCGGCAGCACGCGCCTGAACTGGGCGACGCTGGACCGCTTGGGATTGACCACGACCGGTCGCCGCGCAGCCTTGAGCAGTGGCAGGTCGGCGCTGCTGTCGGAATAAGCCACGGCAATCGGCCCGCCATAGCCACGCCGCTGCAGGCAGCGCAGCTTGTTCTCGTTGTGGCAGTGCTCGACGGTGATCAGGCCGCCGAGGAAAGGCGCTTCGTGGCTGCCCACCACCGGCACCGCGCTGTGGGCGACGAATTCCAGGATCGCGTGCGCCAGTTCCGGCGGCGCGCCGGTGGCAATGACCACGCGGTCACCAGCAGCCAGGTGTTGTTCCATGACGTGGATCGCAAGCGGCAACAGCGCGGCACCTAGTTGGTCGGTGCGCGCGGCGACGTACTGGCGGATCAGCGCGTTCATGTCGCGGTAGTCGCGCAGGCCAAAGGTCCCCAGCCACAGGTAGCCCGAGATCCCACGCCGCCGCGTGGCGACGAAAGCGAGCATCGGCAGCAGCACCAGCGAGGCCGGGATCGTCGCCAGCATGCGCAGCCAGCTGCGGCGCAACAGCCACTGCACCAGGTCGCCGCCCGAATCCCCTTCATACAACGTGTGGTCGAAATCAAAGACCACGAGTGGCGCCGCCACGGCGTCCTGCCCCTGCCCCGTCGTCATGGAAAAAACAGCTCCTGCAACGCAGCTCCCGGATCGTCCTGGCGCATGAATGCCTCGCCGACGAGGAATGCACCGACGCCCGACGCCCGCAGCTTGTCGACATCGGCGCGTGTAGCGACGCCGCTTTCGGTCACCAGGATGCGGTCGGCCGGGACCGCGCTGCGCAATGCGAGGGTCGTGTCCAGCGACACCTCGAAGGTGGACAGGTTGCGATTGTTGATGCCCAGCAGCGGCGCGGGAACCTGCAATGCACGTTCGAGCTCGTCGATGTCGTGCACTTCCACCAGCACATCCATGCCCAGGTCCATCGCCAATTGGGTCAGCCGTGCCAGCTGCATGTCATCGAGCGCCGCGACGATGAGCAGGACGCAGTCCGCGCCCAGCATGCGTGCCTCATGGACCTGGTAGGCGTCGATGACGAAATCCTTGCGCAGGGCCGGCAGCGCACAGGCAGCCCGGGCCTGCTGCAGGAAGGCGTCGGCGCCCTGGAAAAAATCCACGTCCGTCAGCACCGACAGGCAGGCGGCGCCAGCATCGGCGTAGCTGCGTGCGATTGCCGCCGGATCGAAATCCCCCCGCAACAGTCCCTTCGACGGACTGGCCCGCTTGATTTCCGCGATCACCGCCGGCTGGCCGACATCAAGCCGCAGCTGCAGCGCGCGCGCGAATCCCCGCGGCGCCTCCATGTCGGCAGCGCGGGCAGCGACTTCGGCCAAGGGCAGTTGCGCGCTGCGCGTGGCGACTTCCACGGCCTTGCGCGCGAGGATGGTGCGCAGGATGTCGTTCACGGCATGCCGCCGCCCAGGCGCGCGCTCATATGGTCGCCACCTGTCCGCCGAGCATGCGGCTGACGCCGACGAATTCCTCCAGCTTGGCCAGCGCCGCGCCCGACGCGATGGCTTCGCGCGCGCGCACCAGCCCACGATCGATGGACTCGACGACGCCGGCCGCGTACAGCGCCGCGCCGGCATTCAGCACGACGATGTCGCGCGGCAAGCCCGGTGTGTTGTCCAGCGCCGACAGCAACATGGCCTTGGACTCGGCGACGTTGTTGACCCGCAGGTTGCGGCTGGCCGCCATCGCGATCCCGTAGTCCTCCGGATGGATCTCGTATTCGCTCACCACGCCATTGCGCAATTCGCCGACCAGGGTGGAGGCACCCAACGAGATCTCGTCGACGCCATCGCGGCCCCAGACGACCAGCGCCCGCGTGGCACCGAGCTCCTGCAGCACGCGTACCTGGATGCC
>JBBRHT010000256.1:0-2861 GCA_038222295.1 Lysobacterales bacterium | reverse complement strand
CGTTGCGTCCGCGCAATGCAAAGCGGTGCTCCGGCAACAACTCGACGATGTCCTGCAGCAGCACCGGCGCATCGAAATACGGCGCGTCCACCTGGGTGCCGTCGGGCTGCGGCTGCAGGGTCACGTCGTGAAACAGGTTCCAGTCGGACTCGCTGGCGGTGCGGCGATGCGCGATCACGCAGGTTTCGGTGGAACCGAAGATTTCCAGCACCGGCGCGTTGCAACGCGCTTCGGCAGCCTGCGCCAGTTCGGTCGGCAACGGCGCGGTCGCGGAAATAATCGCGGCCAGCGCGGGGAATTCCAGATTCGCCGCGAGCAGTGCGCGCAGGTGCACCGGCGTGGTCACCAGCAGGCGCGGCGCCGACGCGCAGCGCAGTGCCTGCGCGATGTCTTCCGGAAAGAACGGCCGCGCTGCATGCACGGCGACGCCGCCCAGCAGCGGCAGCAGCACCGACATCTCCATGCCGTACATGTGCTGCGCGGGCACCGTCGCCACGACATGCGCGGTGGCATCGGCGGACCACAAGTCCCGCAGCGCCGCGAGGTTCTGCGCGGTGCTGGTGCGGAAGCTGCGCCATGTCTTCGGGTTCGGCCTGGGCTCCCCGGTGCTGCCGGAGGTGAAGCCGATCGCGACCAGGGCATCGTCGTCCACCAGCAACGGATCGCCATCGATCCCGCGCAGGAGTTGCGGCATGCGCCAGTAGCGCGGCGGGGTTTCGTCCAGGTCGGCGTCGCCGATGCAGTAGCTGTCGGCATGCCGGCGCAGCGCGTCGCTGATCATGGCCGGCGCCCGCGATGGCGGCAGCAGGGTGGTCTGTCCGCGCACGGCAACGGCGCAGAAGGCCACGAGGAAGCGGTAACGGTCGTCGCACAGGTTGATCGCGTGGGCGCCCACGGGGAGCAGGGCCGCCAGTGCGCGCACCTGGGCCTGGAAGGTCGCCAGCGTGACGAGGCGGCTGCCATCGAAGGCGATCGTGCGCCCCTCGGCGCCGATCGCCAGCGGCGACGCAGCGGCCGCAGGGCCGCCCTTGATGACTGCAGACATAATCCCGGTTCGTCCTCGCGGCCACGGCCGCTTCCCTGTGGATACTTTACGCTGCGACCCCCGCCCGCTTCCAAATCGAACCGATGGTGACCCCCCTCCCGCTGCCGCCGATCGTGCGCCATGCCTGGCTTGCGCACCCCCACGGCACGCCGTCGGAACCCGTCGTCCGCCAGTGGCTGGGCGCGCAACTGGGATGCGCCCCGGATGATGTCGCGCTGGTGCGTGACGTGCTCGGCCGCCCGCGGCTCGGCGCGATGCAGTCGCGCCATGACGTCAACTGGAGCCACAGTGGCGACGGCCTGCTGATCGCGCTGGGCGAAGGCGTCGCCATCGGCGCCGACCTCGAGCACCTGCGCCCACGGCCGCGCGCACTGGACATCGCCCGGCGCTTCCTCGCCGGCTCGGAGGCCGACTGGCTGGCGGCATTACCCGAGGAGGCACGTCCGCTGGCCTTCACCCGGCTGTGGTGCGCGAAGGAAGCCGTGCTCAAGGCGCATGGCCGCGGCCTGGCGTTCGGGCTGGACAAGCTGGCCTTCGCCGACTCGGACGGGGTGCTCGCGCTGGTCGCGTGCGACCGCGCGCTGGGCGTCCCGCAGGAGTGGTCGCTGCACGAGTTCGACCCGCATCCTGGCTACCGGGCGGCGCTGGCCTGGCGCGCGCGGGCATGAGCGACGCGGCGACCATCGAGGCCGATCTCGAGACGGGACTGACCGCACTGGGCCTGGCGCCATCCCTGGCCGCGCCGCTGCAGGCCTACCTGGCGCTGCTCGATCGCTGGAACCGGACCTACAACCTCACCGCCATCCGCGATCCGCGCGAGATGGTGACCAAGCACGTGCTCGATTCGCTGGCCATGCACTGCTTCGTGGCAGACGGCTCGCTCGCCGACCTCGGCACCGGCGCCGGCCTGCCCGGCATCCCGCTGGCCATCGCGAATCCCGCCCTGCAGGTGACGTTGGTCGAATCCAGCGGCAAGAAGGCGCGCTTCCTGCGCGAAGCCGTGCGTTCGCTGCAACTGGGCAACGTACGCGTGGCGGAGTCGCGCATCGAGGCGCTGGACGAAGCCGGCGCCTACGACGCCATCACCGCACGTGCCCTCGCCACGTTGCCGTTGATCCTGGAACTGGGTGGCCACCTTCTCAAGCCGGGTGGTCGACTGTTGGCGATGAAAGGCACCGTCCCGGCGGAGGAGATCGCGGCGCTGCCGCCCGGCTGGAGCGTCGAAAGCGTGCACCCGCTCACGGTACCGGGGCTGACGGCGGAGCGGCACCTGGTGGTGGTTGTCCGGGATTGAGCCGGATCAAATCCCGGCGCGCCGCGGCATTGGCGGCGGCGCAAGCGCGTCGTTTCGCGGCGCGGCATAATCGCCTGTCCGGTGCCGCATGGCCGGCTCCTTTCGCATCCGAGGCACCATCGCGCCCATGGCCCGCATCATTGCTGTCGCCAACCAGAAAGGCGGAGTCGGCAAGACCACGACCGCCGTCAACCTGGCCGCGGCGCTGGCGCGCACGCCGCAACGCGTGCTGCTGGTCGACCTGGACGCGCAGGGCAACGCGACCATGGGCAGCGGCATCGACAAGCGCGAGCTGGCCGCATCCAGCTGCGACGTGCTGATGGAGGAACAGACGGCCGACGTCGCCATCGTTACCACGGCCGAAGGCTTCGACCTGCTGCCGGGCAACAGCGAGCTGACCGCGGCCGAGATCGAGCTGATGGACGCCGAAGGTCGCGAACAGCGGCTCAAGCGCGCGCTGGAGCCGCTGCGCGATCGCTATGACTTCATCCTGATCGATTGCCCGCCGGCGCTGTCGCTGCT
>JBBRHT010000255.1:0-2940 GCA_038222295.1 Lysobacterales bacterium | reverse complement strand
TGCCGCTTCGTGCTCTTCTTCGGCATGCTTGACGACACCATGGGCCGCCATGCGCTCCTTGATCACTTGTTGCAGTCGCGCGCGGAACTCATCCTTGTAGTCGCCGGGCTTCCATTCCGCCGACATGGTTTCGATCAGCTGCTCGGAGAATTCCAGCTCCTTGGCACTGATCCGGTAGTCGCCCTTGGCGCCTTCGGGAATGTTGTATTCGCCGATGTCCACCAGCTCCTGCGGGTAGCGCATCATCAGCAGCAGCAATGCGTTGCCCTGCGGCATGACCGCGCACAGGCTTTCGCGCGTGCGGATCACCACGCGCGCGATGCCGATCTTCCCCGTCTGCGCCAACGCCTCGCGCAGGAGTACGTAGCCTTTCTCGGCCTTCTTCGCGGGGACCAGGACATAGGGCTTCTCGAAATACTGCGGCCCGATCGCATTGGACTCCACGAAGCCCTCGACCTCGATCGCGTCGTGGCTCTCGGGTGCCGCGGACTTGATGTCCTCGGGCTCAAGGACGACGTAGCTGCCCTTGTCGTATTCGAACGCCTTGACGATTTCCTTCCATGGCACTTCCTCTCCCGTTTCGGCATTGGTGCGCTCGTACTTGATCGGGGCGTTGTTGCGCGCGTCGAGCATGCGGAAGGAAATATCGGTGCGACGTTCGCCGGACATCAGCGACACGGGGATGTTGAGCAGGCCGAACGACAATGTGCCGGACCAGACGGGACGTGCCATGGCGCTCTCCAGGGAAGACGGTCGACCCTGCACTGCCGTGATTGGCAACGGCGGGCCTTTCCCGGAGTATCGCGACCATGCGTGATGTGGCCGTGGAAGTACCAGGCTGCAGGCGTGCGAACGCCGCCTTGCGGCGGCGTTCGGGGATCGCCAGGCCAAGCCGCGCGGCGCGGCGTCAGGCGGCCCTGAAGACCGGCGCGTCGTCCTGCAGGTGGCCTTCATGCTCAAGCTTGGCAACCTGCCACGCGGCGTGGGCCTCCCGACGGACGTCCGCCCACCGCAGCGGCGAAGTCCCGCGGACGGCCTGCCAGTCGTTCGCGACGTGGGACTCCACTGCCTGCCACGGCGCGCCGGGATACATGCCGTTCGCAACCTCGCCCAGGATGCGCGCGCGCGTCCAGCCTTCGTCGCCGTGGTCGACATGGGTGGGGCGAATCAGGTGGATCGTCATGGCAGGCTCCGCTTGAAGGGCGCCATTAGCGCAACCGTCGTGTTTCGCCATCGTGAAATCCGGCTGAATACACGCGTGCTTCCCGGGGCCCTTCCGCCTGCTGCTAACGCGGCGCCACGTAGCCGCCCGGCACGCCGCGGGGCGACAGCACCAGCTGCCACAACTGCGCGCGGCGGGTGCGGAAGGTCGCCATGGACGATGCCAGGTAGAAACGCCACATGCGGCGGAATCGGGCGTCATAGCGGGCCGGGAGCGTGTCCCATGTCGACTCGATGTTGTCGCGCCACGCCTGCAATGTCCGGTCGTAGTCGTGCCCGAATCCGTGCCAGTCCTCGACGACGAACGTCCCCTCCAGCGCTTGGGCGAGCTGGACCGCCGAGGGCAACATCGAGTTGGCAAAGATGTAGCGCTCGATCCATGGGTCGGTGTGGCGCACGGATTCGTTGCTGCCGATGCTGTGCAGGAGGAACAGGCCGCCGCCCGTCGCCGGGTCGTCGACCAGGCAGCGTCGCGCGACCTCGAAGTAATGCCGGTAGTTGCGCACCCCGACATGCTCGAACATGCCGATCGAGAAGATGCGATCGAATGGCTCGTCGATCTCGCGGTAATCCTGCAGCCGGATCTCCACGGGCAATCCGTCGCAAAGGCGCCGCGCGTGCTCCGCCTGCTCCTGGGAAATGGTGACGCCAACGCCGCTCACGCCGTAGCGCTGGGCAGCGAATTTCAGTGCCTCCCCCCAGCCACAGCCGATGTCCAGCACGCGCATCCCGGGTCGCAGGTCGAGCTTGCGACACACCAGGTCGAGCTTGGCTTCCTGCGCCGAATCCAGGTCGACCGCATCGCGCCAGTAGCCGCAGCTGTACACCATGCGCTTGCCAAGCATGGCCTGGAACAGGTCGTTGCCCAGGTCGTAGTGGCGCTCGCCGACGACTGTGGCGCGGCGTGCGGTCTGCAGATTCAACAGCCAGGCGCGCGCGCCGTGCAGGCGCGAGACGAGGCCGGGTACGCGGTGGTCGAGCTGTGCGCGCAGCAGGCGAACGATCAGTCCGTCGAGCGATGCGACATCCCACCACCCATCCATGTAGGACTCGCCGAGCCCGAGCGATCCCTGCGCGAAGACGCGCGCATAGAAACGCTCGTCACGGATCACCGGATCGGTCGTCGCTGCACCGCCGGGCTGGACGCCCGCCGCGTCGAGCAAGGCAAGAACACGCTGCCGGATGATCGATGGCAATTCGATTCCCCTCTGCGGCGCCGTGTCAGCCGCCGACGAACAGATGCCGGTATGCCGGCGCGATCCTGGGCAGCAGGACATCGGCGGGAACATCGACGGTCTGCGTCCCGTCGGCATAGGGGCCGACCTGGTACGGCGGAAAGACGAATCGCAACGCGGCGATGCGGCCGTCCGCAGCGAGCACCGGCTCGAATTGCGAGAAGTTGTCCACGTCCGGACCCGTGCCCGCGTCGATCATGTGGCCAGCGTCCTTGACGACCTGCGCGCGATCGGGCGGCGCCAGTTCATCGGCATCAACCCGCTGGGAAAGTGCCTCCTGCAGCTGCTCGCGCACGTGATCGGAGATGTCGCGCCAGGCGGCGGGCCCAGGCACCAGGTCCTGCGCGAGCAAGCGCCGGTTCTCGCCGGGCAGCCAGACGAATCGCGCAACCAGCGGCGTCCCGTGCGCCCCACCTGTGTAGCTGCTGCCGTCGGCCGCGATGGCCACGATCTGCGGCGTCGCGACAACCTCGGTGAAGCTGAG
>JBBRHT010000254.1:0-2945 GCA_038222295.1 Lysobacterales bacterium | reverse complement strand
TGCAGGCCTGGGCCTGTCGATCTGCCGGAGCATCGTCGAAGCCCATGGCGGCAGCATCTGGGCCGAAGCAGCGGAAGGCCAGCGGGTACGCGTGTCGTTCAACGTGCCGCGCATCCCGGCCGCACTGGTGCCACTGCAACCAGCGGCGACTGGCGCGGCGGCATCCTGAGCAGAGCCGACCCGCGCGCGGAACACGTGGCTCTCACCCACTGCCGCCCGGAACGAGCACGAACACCGGCTCGGCACGCTCTTTCCGGCTGCGAGGTTGCGATGCACACCCGGCAGGAGACCGAGGGGAATGCTGGAAGGCCTTGAACACCGAGCGCACCGTGATGCGCGGATTCGACGGTGAAGGCGGTCGCTCGCGGCCGATGACTGCGCAGACCGAACCCACGATGCCGGCGCGCATTACCCGGCACCGGACACCGGGGAACCGCCGGCGGTCGAATGATCTGCGAGCGAGTGGAGTCCGCGCTTACCGGAGCGATCGGTAGACGCGCAGGATCGCCTCGGCACTCTGCGCGATGTCCGCCTCCGACGTCGCCCAGTTGGAGACCGACACGCGCATCGCGGCCATTGCGTGCCAGGTGGTTCCGCTGAGCCAGCAGGTCCCGTCGGCCTGCACGCCGGTGACCACGGCGCGCGTCGTCTCATCGTCGCCGAAGCGGACGAGGACCTGGTTGAGCACGACGTCGCAGAGGATGCTGACGCCCTCCTCCGCCGCAAGGAGTCGTGCCATCTGCCGCGCGCGGTCGCAGCACCGGTCGACAAGATCCTCGACACCGTCGCGTCCCAGCATGCGCAGCGTGGCGTAGACCGGTACGCCGCGCGCACGGCGGGAGAACTCCGGCACCCAGTCGACGGCATCGCGCTCGGCGCCTGCCGTCTGGATCAGGTAGGCGGCGGCGGATGTCATCGCCGCGCGATGCTCGGCGGCGTGGCGGACGATGGCAACGCCGCAGTCGTAGGGAACGTTCAACCACTTGTGCGCGTCTGTCGCCCAGGAATCGGCAAGCTCGATGCCGTCGGCAAGCGCGCGATGGCGGTCACTGGCGCGCGCCCACAAACCGAAGGCGCCATCGACGTGCAGCCATGCACCGCACGCGTTGGCGATCTGCCCGATCTCGCGCAACGGATCGAAAGCGCCGGTGTTCACGTTGCCCGCCTGGGCGCAGATGATCGTCGGACCATCCAGCGTCGCCATCAGCTCGCGCAGCCGGTCGGCGCGCATGCGCCCTTGCGAATCGCTTTCGACGCGCTGCAACGACCGCGTGCCCAGGCCGAGGTAGCGCAATGCCACATCGATGGTGACGTGCGACTCAGCGGACGCAACGATGTTGATGCGCGGCGCGCCGCAAAGACCGTCGGCCTCGACGTCCCAGCCGGCACGCGCCAGCACGGCATGCCGCGCGGCCGCCAGGCAGGTGAAGCTCGCCATCTGGCAGCCGGTGACGAAGCCGGCTTCGGACTCGCGCGGCAGGTCGAACAGATCGATCAGCCAATCCGCGGCGATCTCTTCCACGACCGCGGACAATGGTGACGTCGCGTAGATGCCGGCGTTCTGGTCCCAGGTCGCGGCAAGCCAGTCGGCAGCGAGCGCGACCGGATACGTGCCGCCGATGACGAAGCCGAAGTAGCGCGGCGAGCCGCTGGCGATCGTGCCGCGCCCGGCCTGCGACGCCAGCAGCTCGAGCACGGCCTCGCCGGCTTCGCCATGGCCGGCAAACGGCTGCCGCAGTGCCGACAACAACTCCTCGCGGCTGGCGCGTGCCCCGACATGTCGCGTGGGCTGGTCGCGCAGATAGGTCGACGCAAGCACGCGTGCGCGCTCGAGCAGCGGATCGGCGATGTCGATGGCCATGCATGGGTCCTGGGATGTCGGGGTGGCGCAGTTTGCACCCTCGAGCCTGCGCCGGGCGAGGTCCCGCAGCGGCGGCTACACCAACCGACGATCAACGCGACAGCGACTGCGCCGAGCTGGTTCACCCTGCCTTGCGTGGCATGCGCGAACGATGGTCGTGTCGATGACGCATCACCCGGGGTTGCCATGAACGTGCCCGCATTTTTTTCCGCCAGCGCGCTGCTGCTGGCACTGGTGTCACCGATCAACGTGGACGCAGCGCCACCAGCGAACCGCCTGTCCGCGGGCGCCATCGTATTCAGCCGCGCAACGCTCAACCCCGACGGCAGCGATCGCAGCAGCAGCCTGTGGCTGGTGACACCGGTCGACAGTGCGCGCCAGCTCACTGCGCCCTCGGACCACGTATTCGACATGGCGGGCACCTGGTCGCCCAACGGCACCCGCATCGCGTTCCAGCACGGCTGGTCCACCGCCGATCACAGGGGCCGCTTCGACATCGTCGCCATCGATCCGCTTGGCGGCCAGTCACGGCAGCTCACGTTGGGGCCGGGTAGCTTTGTCACGCCGGCATGGGGTCCCGGGACCCGCATCGCCTTCGTGTCGAAATTCCGTCGCCACGATTGCCTCTCTGTCATCGAGGCGAGCGGCCATCGGCAGCGCAACCTGTTCTGCCCGCCCAGTCCAGCCGAGCTGGTGCGCCCCGTCCGGTCCGCGGACGGGCGCAGCATCTTCATCCACGCCGGCTACTACACCGGCAGCCTTGATCCGCTGTGGCGTTCGCTGGCGTACCGCGTGGATGCGCGGACCGGTGCACCCGTCGTGTTGACGGACCAGGTCCTGGAAGAACCCCGCTTCCTTGAGTTCTCACCCGACGGCAGCCGCGGCATCTATTCCGATGTCTGGACCAACGACATGCAGCTCATCGACTTCAACACCGGCAGACTGAAATCGCTGGGACGTGGCTACGCACCCTGCTGGTCGACCGACGGCAGCCGGATCGCCTTCACCCGCGAGGTCTTCGACTTCTCGCAACCGCAGTTCCATTATTACGAGCCGCTGTTCGTGATGAATGCGGATGGCAGCC
>JBBRHT010000253.1:0-3002 GCA_038222295.1 Lysobacterales bacterium | reverse complement strand
GGTCAAGCCGAAGCAACCGATCACCTTGCCGGCGGCCATGTCCGGCAGCCAGCGCATGCGCTGCTCCTCGGTACCGTAGGCATAGATCGGGTACATGCACAGCGAGGACTGCACACTGACGAAGGAGCGGATGCCGCTGTCGCCGCGTTCGAGTTCCTGGCAGATCAGTCCGTAGCTGACCGCGTTGAGGCCGTGGCCGCCGTATTGCTCGGGCAAGGACGAGCCCAGAAGGCCCAGTCCGGCGATCTCGGGCACCAGTTCCTTGGGGAAACGTCCTTGGTCGAACGCATCGCCGATGATCGGCAGCACCCGCTCATTGGTGCAACGGGCGACGGGGTCCTGCACGGCACGCTCTTCTTCCGACAACCGCGAGCGGACGTCGTACAGATCGTGGAAAGGCAGGGCCATGGCAGGTTCAACCGACAGGAAACCGCCATTGTATCGGCCCGTGCTGCGGTGCGGCACCCCCACCGACCCCATGAAAAAGGGGCCGGATTGCTCCGGCCCCTCGGATTTGCCCCGGGTGGCGCTCAGCCCTTCTTGCCGCCATCCACCGCGGCGACCTGGGTCACGACCTGTCCATCGACCACCGGCAGCTTGTCGCCGGGCTTGTGGTCCATGCGCACGGTGTTCTCCTGGCCGTTGAAGCTGTAGGTGACGTCATACCCGATCGTCTTGTCCTCGCTGCCAAGCGCGATGCGGCTGCCGGGCTTGCTGCCGGTCCGCATGGTGCCGGTGGTGCCGTCGGGATTGCGAAACGTGACGTTGTAGGCGACGACGCGCGAAGACTGCGACGTGGACGCCTCGGTGTGGCACTGATGCTCGGTGTGGCTGACCACCTTGTTTTCAGCATGTCGCTGCTCGATGGCCCTGCCGGCAAACCCGCCGCCGACCGCACCGCCGACCGTGGCCAGCTTCTTGCCGGTCCCACCGCCAACCTGGTTGCCGAGCAGGCCCCCGATCACAGCGCCGGCGACGGTCCCGCCGATGTTGCGCGGGTCACGTCGCGGTGCCTGCTCCTGCACGACGACGTCGTTGCAGACTTCGCGCGGGGTCGACGTGGTGCTGGTCTCGCGCACCGGATTGGTCCCGATCACCTGCGCATACAGCTTCTGCTTCTCGGTCAGTGGCTTCACGTTGACGACCTGCGCGTACTGCAGGCGCCCGGCATCGGCTACCGACTGGTCATTCAAGGGCGCATCGCCCGCAGTCAGCCTCGCCTGCGCTGCGGGATCGCCCGTGGTGAAGGCAGGGTGGCTGTTGCGGCTGTTCTGGAAAGCAGCCACCGCCACGCCGCCGACCAGCAATGAGGCCAAGGCGATAGCGAGAGTGTTGTTCTTCATGGTTGCTCCTGCGACGGGTGGACCCGCGCTTGTGTTGTGTCGAGTTGATTGCAACATCACGCACCTGAACGGGGGCCGATCAGCACGCGATCCAGCGGGCCCGCGTTGCGTCGAAGCCTCGATTGCGCCCGTGATAGCGTCCTCTCCACCCCGAACGGAGCCGACCATGGCAAACCTCCTGCACGTCCCGCTTCTGCGCTGGCTGTCGCGATTGCGTTATCCCAAGCTCTTCCTTGTCATCGCCGGCTTGTTCGTCGTTGATCTTGCGATTCCCAACTTCGTTCCCTGGGACGACATCCTGCTTGGCCTCGGCACACTCCTGCTCGCGCGCTGGAAGGACCGCGGTACGACGACCACCGGCAATGCCGCGCGCAATGAACGCAATGCAGCTGATCGATAGCCACTGTCACCTGGACGTCGACGCGTTCGACCAGGACCGGCCGGACGTCATCGCACGCGCGTGCGCGGCGGGCGTCACGCGCCAGATCGTGCCGGCGATCGATGCGTCCGGCTGGCCAGGATTACGCGAGACCTGCGCTGCCGCCCCGGGACTGTTTCCCGCATACGGGCTGCATCCGATCGTGCTGGAATCCCACCGCCAGCAACACATCGACGAGCTGCGCGCCTGGATCGAACGCGAGCGTCCAATCGCCATCGGCGAATGCGGCCTGGACTTCTTCATCGACGATCCGCGCGTGGACGAGCAGATGGCGTATTTCGAGCCGCAGCTGCTGCTGGCTCGCGAATTCGATTTGCCGGTCATCGTGCACGCGCGTCGCGCCGTTGACGCCGTGATCGCGGCGATCCGCAAGGCCGGCGGCATCCGCGGCGTGGTCCACAGCTTCTCGGGCAGCGTCCAGCAGGCGCGGCAGCTCTGGCAGCTGGGCTTCCTGGTGGGGCTTGGCGGCCCGGTGACGTACGAGCGCGCAACCCGCCTGCGCAAGCTGGCGGCGACGATGCCGATCGACTACCTGCTGCTGGAAACCGACTCGCCCGACCAGCCCGACAGCCGCCATAGGGGACAGCGCAACGAGCCATCGCGCCTGGTCGACGTGCTCGAGACCATCGCGCAGTTGCGGGGAGGGGATCCGCTGGACATCGCCGCGGCGACGACCGCCAACGCCGAGCGCCTCTTCCGTTTGCCGCCGCGCCAGTAACCAGCGCACCGAAGCGCCACGATCACTTTTTCAGCAACAGCTCCAGCACCCTGCCGACGGCGGCGAACGCGAACGCGCCCGTCACATGCGTGGCTGCACCCAGTCCGCCACCGCAATCGAGCTTGAGCGAAGCATCGCCGCTGACACCCTTGGGTCGCACGCCGCACACGCTGCCGTCGGGCTGCGGATACTTGACGTTCTCGAGTGAATACACCGCCGAAACGCCGAAGTAGCGTGTTGCGTTCTTGGGGAAGTTGAATTCCCCGCGCAGTTTCTTGCGCACGAGCGACAGCATCGCATCGTGCTCGGTCCTGGACAGGTCGCGCACCCGCACCTGCGTGCTATCGGTGCGGCCACCGGCGGATCCGACGGTAATGATCGACTGCTTGCGACGCCGGCACCAGGCGATTGCCTCGACCTTGGTGCGGAAACTGTCGCAGGCGTCGAGCACGACGTCGAAACCACGGTCGAGCAAGGCGTCGAGATTGGCCGGCGTGAGGAA
>JBBRHT010000252.1:0-3046 GCA_038222295.1 Lysobacterales bacterium | reverse complement strand
ACGCAGCATCAGCGTCCTCGCAGGAACCAGGAATCGATGTCGCCCAAGCTGAAATGCGCCCAGGTCGGACGACCATGATTGCATTGTCCCGAGCGCAGGGTCGCCTCCATCTCACGCAGCAGTGCGTTCATCTCCGCGATGGAGAGCCGACGATGCGCACGGACCGCCGCATGGCACGCCATGGTGGATAGGAGGCCGTCGCGCGCGTCGGTGACCCGGCGGCTGCCACCATGTTCGCGCAGGTCCGCCAGCACGTCGCGCAACAGGGTGGCAACGTCGCCATCGACGAGCAGCGCCGGGATCCCGCGCAGCAGCAGCGACTGCACCCCGGCACGCGACACGTCGAAACCCAGCAGCGCCAGCGTCCGCGATTCGCGCTCGGCGCAGTCGGCGTCGCGTTCGGAAACCGCGATCGACTGTGGGACCAGCAACGGCTGGACGCGCAGGCCGACGCTGTCATGCGCCGTCTTCAGTTTTTCGTAACCGATGCGTTCGTGCGCCGCGTGCATGTCGACGACGATCAGCCCTTCCCTGTTTTCCGCGAGGATGTAGATCCCGTGCAGCTGGGCGATCGCATAGCCCAGTGGTGGCACCGCTTCATCGGGAACCGGCTGCACCGGGTGGTCGCCCGCCGACGCCTGCTCAGCGGGGCGCGGCCCATGCAATGCCGCATATCCGGAGCGCAACTCATCGATGCGCAGCGCGAGGTCGGATTGCGGCATGGCCCATCGCGATGGGCCAGCCAGCGGTGCAGCCGCAGGCGCTTCCGCGGCGGTGCCGGCACGCGTATCGGCAAGTGCTTCCTGCAGGGTCCTGTAGACGAAGTCATGGATGAGGCGCGATTCGCGGAAGCGCACCTCGTGCTTGGCGGGATGCACGTTGACGTCGACCGCGCGCGGATCGAGCTCCAGGAACAGCACATACGCCGGCTGGCGCCCGTGGAACAGCACGTCCGAATACGCCTGCTTGATCGCGTGGGAAACGCTACGGTCGCGGATTGCGCGGCCGTTGACGTAGAGATACTGCTGGTCGGCGCTGGCGCGGTTGTACACCGGTCGCGCGATCCAGCCATGCAGGCGCAAGCCGGCAGCGGAATGATCGATGCGCAGCGTATTGCCGCCGAATTCCGCGCCCAGCGTCTCCGTCAGGCGTTCGGTCGATGCAAACATGGCATCGCCGCGGTATCGACGCGTGGCCTTGCCGTTGTGCGAGACCCGCAGTTCCACATCGGGCCGGGCAAGTGCGAGCGATCGCAGCCATTCCTCGATATGGCCGAGCTCGGTGCGCTCGGCACGCATGAACTTGCGCCGGGCAGGCACGTTGAAAAACAGGTCGCGCACCTCGACCGTGGTGCCGCGTGGATGGGTCCTGGGCGTGATGTCGCCAATCCGTCCGCCGTCGACCTGCAGCGCCGCACCGTGCTCGCCGGAGACATGGCGGGAGACCAGCGTGAATCGGCTGACCGAAGCGATCGATGGCAGCGCCTCACCACGAAACCCCAGCGTCGAAACTGATTCCAGGTCGTCGAGCGACGTGATCTTGCTGGTCGCATGGCGGGCGATCGCCAACGGCAGGTCGTCCGCCGCGATGCCTTCGCCATCATCGCGGATGCGGATCAGGCGTGCCCCGCCTTCCTCCAGGTCGATGTCGATGCGTCGCGCGCCGGCGTCCAGCGCATTCTCGACCAGCTCCTTGACCACGGACGCAGGTCGTTCCACTACCTCGCCGGCAGCGATCTGGTTGATGAGGGTGTCGGGAAGCTGGCGAATCGTCACGGTGACGGCAGGCTCGATGGCGCGCTGGACGCCGGCGTGGCGCCATGCAGCGGATGAGCCCGGATGATAGCGACCGCGCGCAGGGAACGACTAGGGACTTCCGCCACCGGGCGTGCCCGTGAAGCTGCCAGCGGCATCGACACGCGCCGCGTACAACGTGCCCGGCGGCGGCTGGCGCCGGAAGTAGCTGTTGACGCCGTCCAGCACCGCATGCGCGAGTTGTGCCTGCTGCGCGGGGTCGTTCAGCCGGCGCTCTTCGGACGGATTGGTGATGAAGGCGGTTTCGACCAGCATCGAGGGAACATCCGGCGACCGCAGCACGACGAAGTTCGCGCGCTCGATCTGCTGCTTATGGGTCTTGCCCAGTCGCTTGAGGCCACCCAGCACCTGGTTGGCGGTGTCCTCGGACGCCTGCATCGTTGCGCTCTGCGACAGGTCGAGCAGCACCGACGCAAGGGTGTCGTCCTTGTCCTGCAGCTTCACGCCACCGACCAGGTCGGCCGCGTTCTCCTGGCTGGCCAGCCAGCGGGCCGCCTGCGATGACGCCCCGCGCTGCGACAGCACGAACACCGACGAACCACTGGCATCCGGACTGGGGGAGGCGTCGGCATGGATGGACACGAACAGGTCCGCCCGCGCGGCACGCGCGCGCTGGTAGCGCTGGGTCAGCGGCACGAAGACGTCCGCGTCCCGTATGAGGAATGCCTTCAGCCCGGGTGTCGCATTGACCTGTCGCGCAAGCTCGCGCGCAATGGCCAGGGTGATCATCTTTTCCCGGCTGCCGCCCGGGCCGTGCGCTCCCGGATCCTGGCCGCCGTGCCCGGCATCGATCGCGATGATGAGCGGGCGCAGGCCGGCGCGCCGCATGACGTCCTGCATCGTCTTGACCGGTGCGCCATCGGGAGCCCGCGTCGTCGTGGTTGCGACCTCCGGCATCGTCGTCGGTCGTCCGGTCGCAATCCGGGTCGGGATGCCGGTGGCAACCGTTCCCGGGATCGCCTGGGCGGTCGGTGACGCGCTGCTGGCCTCGACGATGTCGTCCCGCACGGCGGTCTCGTGCGCTGCTGGATCGGCCACGCGAGGCTGCGCGGTGGCGATGGCGTCAACTCGACCGGCGGTCGTTGGCGGCAGGACCGATCCTGTCGCTGCAGACGCGGAGTGCTGCACGGGGGCCGCTGCCTGGGCGCCGTCGTCGGGCCATTCCAGCACCAGGCGCGGTCCCGTGGCACCGGGGTTTCTGTTATAAAACATATAATTATAAGAGAAACTAG
>JBBRHT010000251.1:0-3089 GCA_038222295.1 Lysobacterales bacterium | reverse complement strand
ATCGGCACGATGCCTTCGGACTTCAGGCCGGCATTGATCACGACGACGTCGGTGCGGACCTCGACGATCGTGCCGGTGACGATGGAGCCCGGCTTCAGCTTGGCCAGATGGGACTGGCTCTGCTCGAACAGCTCGGCAAAGGATTCGGTCATTGCAGCATTCATGGAATATCTCTGTGGATACACGAGCCGGCGCCGCCATCGAAGGCGAACGCCGACCCACCCTGGGTATGACGTGCGCTTGCAGGCAAGCTGGCGCCATGTGTTGTGGATGGTCCACCTGCGGGATTGCGGGTGGTGTCTTCTGTCGCTAAAGCCCCTGGCTCTGGCGTGCCGGCAGCAAAGCCAGCACGCGCTCGACGACCGCATCGATGCCAAGGCCGGTGGTGTCGATGCACACGGCGTCGGGCGCCGGGCGCAACGGCGCCACCGCGCGATTGGCATCGCGGGCGTCGCGGGCGAGAATCTCTCGCAGCAGACCAGCCAATGTAACGGAAACCCCTTTGTCCTTCAACTGCTTATAGCGCCTTTCAGCCCTCTCGTCGGCGCTCGCCGTGAGGAAAACCTTGGGGTGCGCATCAGGGAAGATGACCGTCCCCATGTCGCGGCCGTCGGCGACCAGCCCCGGTGCCTGCCGAAACGCCCGCTGGCGGTCCCGCAGCGCGTTACGGACCTCTGGAATCGCGGCGATGGCCGATGCAGCGGCGCCAGCCGTTTCGGTCCTGATCTCGTCGGTGGCATCGGTGCCGTTGACGATGACCCGCGGCTCGGCGTGTCCGTCACCGCGGAATGCGATCCGGGTATCGAAGGTGCAGCGGACCAGCGCGGAGGCGTCCGAGAGGTCGATGTCCGACCAGCCGGCAGCCAGCCCCACCGCGCGATACAGGGCGCCCGAATCCAGGTAATGCCACCCCAGCGTTTCGGCCACCCGACGGCTGATGGTGCCCTTGCCCGACCCCGATGGGCCGTCGATCGTGAGCACCGGGACGTCGGCGCCGGCGTGTTCGTCAGCCATGTGGATTCCCTTGAATCGGGCGATTGTAACGGGCCACGCCCTCCCGTCGTTGCAAGCACTTGAATAGGTGGAGGAAAAGCCGCTAAAATGCGCGGCTCAATTGTGTCGTCACTTTTCCCAACCGTTTCCTGCCGAGGTTTGCCATGAAGGTCCTGTCCTCCCTGAAGTCGGCGAAGACCCGTCACCGCGACTGCAAGGTGGTCCGTCGCCGTGGCAAGGTTTTCGTGATCTGCAAGTCCAATCCGCGTTTCAAGGCGCGTCAGCGCTGACCTGCCGTTGCAGGCGCGCGAAGAAAAGGCCGCAGCGATGCGGCCTTTTTCGTTTCGACCCGCCGCACCCGGCCGACCCGGCATGGTCGCTCGCTGGGCAGCCGATCTGCTACAAGGCAGGACCCATCCACCGTTCACGAGGAGTCGCGCAATGACCTTCCGCCTTCAAGCCTTGCCGCTGGTTGCCCTGCTGGCCTTCGCCGGCGTCGCGTCGGCCGAAACCCTGCTGGTGGACCGCGTGCAGCAGGAGCCCTCGGCGATGCCGCGACGCGGCCTGTCCATGGCCCAGGTGCAGGCGCAGTTTGGCGCACCTGCCAGCCGGCTGGATCCGCGTGGCGGCCAGAAGCACCAGTGGCCGACCATCAACCGCTGGAGCTATCCGGGCTTCACCGTGTACTTCGAGCACGACAAGGTGATCGATGCCGTCGCCAACAAGGTCGACGCGGAAGAGATCGGTCCCAAGCCTGCGATCCGGTGATCGTGGGGCCCGTCCGTCGATGAGCGACAGCATCCGTTTCCCTGCCGAGTGGGAGCCACAGTCAGCCGTCCTGGTTGCGTGGCCGCACGCCGAAACGGACTGGGCAGCGCACCTGGGTGATGTCGAAGAGACGTACATCGCGCTGGTCGGCGCGATCACCCGCTTCGAGCCCATCGTCATCTGCGTCCCCGACGACGACGTGCAGGCCTATGCACGCGCGCGGCTGGCGTCGGCCCGCGTCGACATGGGCCGCGTGCGTTTCGTGGAGGTCGCATACGACGACACCTGGCTGCGCGACTCCGGACCGATTTCGCTTCGCGATGGCCCCGGCTTCCGACTGCTCGATTTCCGCTTCACCGGCTGGGGCGGCAAGTTCGAAGCCAGCCGCGACGACCAGCTGATCGCACGCCTCGACGAATCCGGAATATTTCTCAACAGTGTCCGCCAACCTGTTGATTTTGCTCTTGAAGGCGGCGCCATCGAGACAGACGGGGCGGGCACCCTGCTGGCAACCTGGCAGTGCCTGCATGAGCGTCATCCGGGCGTGGACCGCGACACCCTCGCCGACGAGCTGGCGGGTTGGCTGCACCAGGATCGCGTGCTGTGGCTCGACCACGGCTATCTGGAAGGCGATGACACCGACGCCCACATCGACACCCTCGCCCGCTTTGCCGGCGACAAGGCCATCGTTTACCAGGACTGTAGCGATCCCGAGGACCCGCATTTCGTCGAGTTGCAGGAAATGGCTGCGGAACTGGCGGCCTTGGTCACCCGCGATGGGCAGCCGTACCGGCTGTTCGCGCTGCCATGGCCGCGCCCGATCGTCGATGAAAACCGAAGGCTTGCAGCCAGTTACGCCAACTTCCTCATCATCAATGGGGCCGTGCTGATGCCCGCTTATGGCGATGTCGCCGACGCCGCCGCGCAGGCGGTGCTGGCCGAGGCATTCCCGGATCGCGAAATCATCCCGGTGCCATGTCGGCCGCTGATCTGGCAAAACGGCAGCCTCCACTGCATCACCATGCAGCTGCCACGCGGAGTCGCCTGATGGGCAAGTTCAAGACGCTGCCCGTCGCATTGGTGCAGGAACGCAACCATGGTGATGCCGATGCCAACCTCGCCGTCATCGAGCTGCGCGTCGCCGAAGCGGCGCGCAATGGCGCGAAACTGGTGCTGCTCCAGGAGTTGCACAACGGTGCGTACTTCTGCCAGCACCAGGACGTGGGCGAATTCGACCTGGCCGAGCCGATACCCGGCCCAAGCACCCAGCGCCTGGCCGCGCTTGCGAAGCAACACAAGGTAGTGCTAGTCAGTTCGCTGTTCGAGAA
>JBBRHT010000250.1:0-3099 GCA_038222295.1 Lysobacterales bacterium | reverse complement strand
CCGCCCTCGGCGCCCAGCCACGGCACCGGGACGCCGCGGGCCTGCAGCGCCGCCGCTACCGCGAGTCCGGGGAAGATGTGCCCGCCCGTGCCACCGGCGAGGATCATCACCGGCGCCCCATTCGTGCCACCAGCCGCATTGATGTCGATCGCGCTCACCGGCCTTTCCTCAGGGCGAGAGACGGCACGATGGCCGCGCTGACCTGCGCCAGCAACGGCTCGGGGCGGGTGCGCGGCCGCGATGTGCTGCGCGGCGGAGTCGTGGGCGCGGGTTTGGCGACCGGCGCGGCAGCCGGAGACGTCGCCGACGCGGCCGGCGCGGGTGCTTCGCCACGCAACCTGGCGACCTGCCGCTCGGCCCGATCCAGTTCATAGGACACGCGCAACAACAGTCCCATCGCGGCGCAGGTCATCAGCACGCTCGACCCGCCGGACGAGATCAATGGCAAGGTCAGCCCCTTGGTCGGCAGCAGCCCGAGGTTGACGCCGATCGAGACGAAGCTCTGCAGGCTCATCCACAAGGCGATGCCGAATGCGCAATAGCCGGCGAAATGCCGACGCATCTCGACGCAACGCAGCCCGACCCAGAATGCGCGCCCGGCGAGCAGCGCATACATGCCGATCACCAGGCACACACCGACGAAGCCGAGCTCCTCGGCAATCACTGCCAGGATGAAGTCGGTGTGCGCCTCGGGCAGATACGCCAGCTTCTGCACGGAGGCGCCCAGGCCGACGCCAAACCATTCGCCGCGGCCGACGGCCATCAGCGCATTGGTCAGCTGGTAGCCACTGTTGAAGGGATCGGCCCAGGGATCCATGAATGAGGTGAAGCGGCGCACGCGATAGGGCTCGGCGATCGCGATGGCGGCGAGCACGGGCAGGCCGATCAGCACCGGCCCGAACATGCGCGGCATGTTGACTCCACCAAGCACCAGCATGCCGGCGGTGATGGCGAGGATCAGCGACAGCGAGCCGAAGTCCGGCTGCGCGATCAGCAACGCCACCAGCAACACGGCGACGCCGAGCGGCTTGAGCATCGCGCTCCACGTGGCGATGACCTCCTCGCTGAATCGCTTGAGGTAGCTGGCCAGCCAGATGATGTAGAGCAGCTTCACCGCTTCGACCACCTGGAAGTTGGCGACACCCAGGTTCACCCAGCGCCGGGCACCGTTGACCGTGCGGCCAATGCCGGGCACGAATACCAACAGCAACAGGACGAAGCAGGCCAGCAGCAACCACTGGCCCTGCTGCTCGATCGACTTGAGCTCGGTGCGCATCAGCCACAGCGCCAGGCCGACGCCAATGGCGAGGAACAGGATGTGGCGCGTCAGGAAGTAGAACGGGCCGACACCCAATCCTTCGCCGATGGAGATGGAGCTGGACGCCACCATGACCAGGCCAAAGCAGGCGAGCGCGATCGACACGCCGAGCAGCCACGGATCGAAACGACCGCGCAGCGCGTCAAGGCGCGTGGCCTGCTGGGTGGCTCCGACAAAGGGCGCGTTCATCAGCGCACCTTCAACGTGGCAAGGCCGACGAGCACCAGCACCACCGAGATGATCCAGAAGCGCACGATCACCCGCGGCTCGGGCCATCCCTTCAATTCGAAATGATGGTGGATTGGCGCCATCCGGAAGACACGCTTGCCGGTGAGCTTGAACGAGCCGACCTGGATCATCACCGACAGCGTCTCGATCACGAAGACGCCACCCATGATGACCAGCACCAGTTCCTGGCGGACGATGACGGCGATGGTGCCGAGCACCGCGCCCAGCGCCAGCGCGCCGATGTCGCCCATGAACACCATTGCCGGATAGGTGTTGAACCACAGGAAGCCAAGTCCGGCTCCCGCTATGGCTGCGCAGATGATGACCAGCTCGCCGGCGCCGGGAACCTGCGGGATCTGCAGGTAAGCCGAGAACACCGCGTTACCCGACGCGTACGCGAACACGCCAAGCGCGCAGGCGACGAGCACGGTCGGCATGATCGCCAGGCCATCGAGCCCGTCGGTGAGGTTGACCGCATTGGAGAAGCCGACGATCCACAGGTACACGATAGCGACGAAGCTCACGCTCACCAGCGGCAGCGCGACGGCCTTGAAGAACGGGATGTAGAACGTGGTCGCGGCCGGCACATCGGCGGTGTAGTACAGGAAAAATCCGGCGCCCAGTCCCAGCAGCGACTGCAGCAGGTATTTCCAGCGCGACTTCATGCCGCTGGGGTCGCGCTTGACGATCTTCAACCAGTCGTCGTACCAGCCGATGGCGCCAAACGTGACCATCACCGCCAGCACCAGCCACACGTATTTGTTGCGCAGGTCGCCCCACAGCAGGACCGACGCCAACACCGTGACCAGGATCAGCGCGCCGCCCATCGTCGGCGTGCCGGCCTTGGAGAAGTGCGTCTGCGGGCCGTCGGTGCGGATCGGCTGACCGCCCTTGAACATGGCGAGCTTGCGGATCACGGCCGGGCCCCACCACAACGACAGCGCCAGCGCGGTGAGAGCGCTGAGGATGCCGCGGAAGGTGAGGTAGGCGAACAGCCCGAAGTGCGACTGCAGCTGCTCCAGCCAGCGGGTGAGTTCAAGCAGCATGCGTCGTATCCCCTGCGGCAGGCAGCAGCGCCTGCACGACCTTGTCCATTGCGCTGCCGCGCGAGCCCTTCACCAGCACGCGGACATCACTGCGAAGCTCGGCGGCCAGCGCCTTGGCCAGTGCCGCATGTGTGTCGAATCGCGCTGCGCCGGGGCCGAAGGTCTCCGCCGCCGCCGCGCTGAGCGGTCCAAGCGTGAACAGGCGCGCGATGCCGGCAGCCCGCGCGCGGCGGCCGGCTTCGGCATGCAGGGCGCGCGCGTCGTCGCCAAGTTCGCGCATGTCGCCGAGCACCAGCCAGCTCTCGCCACCTGCGCTGGCGAGGGTGTCGATCGCCGCGTTGAGCGAGCCTGGATTGGCGTTGTAGCTGTCATCGATCAGGATCGCGCCGCCGGGCAAGCGATGCGTGACCAGCCGGCCCGCGACTGCCCGCGCTGCTGCCAGCCCGTCGCCGATCGCCTGCAGCGACGCGCCGGTCCCGAGCGCCATGGCGGCGGCGGCCAGCGCAT
>JBBRHT010000249.1:0-3140 GCA_038222295.1 Lysobacterales bacterium | reverse complement strand
TAACCACCAACGCGGGAGAGCCATCGCGATGCAGGACGACACCATCTTCGGCAGGATCATCCGACGCGAAATCCCGGCCGACGTCGTGTTCGAGGACGACGACGTGATCGCGTTCCGCGATGTCGCGCCGCAGGCGCCGGTGCACGTGCTGTTCGTGCCGAAGACGCCGATCGCCACGCTGGACGACCTGACCGACTCGCAGGCCGGACTGATCGGAAAACTCGTCCTCGCGGCAACGCGCTACGCACGGCGCGAAGGCTTTGCCGAGGATGGCTACCGGGTCGTCATGAACTGCAACGGCGCCGGTGGACAGACCGTTTTCCAGCTGCACCTGCACCTGCTTGCCGGTGCACCGCTGGGTCACTTCGGCGCGCGGCGCTGATCGCGTCCACCGCAATCCGCGCGTCGCGCAATCAGCGGCCTTGCGATGTTGCCGCAGGGCTTACCACCACCCCCACCACGGCCACGGCGAGGGACGGGTGATGACGTTCACCCGCTCGCGTACCGGCCACAGGTACACGACGTCCGCGGCAACATGCGGGAAGCGGTAGTCATAGCCGCCGATGTGCCGGTTTTCGTAGCCATCGACGCGACCGGTGAAGGTGACCTCGCGGTTCTTCTCGAACAGCGCGGGATCATAGAAACCGGTGCGGCAGGCGATGAAGCGGCCACCGATGTCGTCGGTGCCCCAGTACGGGCGTCGGCTGACATCCAGTCGTGTTGCCAGCATCTCGAAACAGGTGCGATTTTCGCCCGGCTCGACCGATACGATGCGGCCACCCCAGCGCACCGTGGCGCCGGTGCTGTCGTGATCGATCGCCTGGCGTGGCGTGATCGTGGCGAATTGCCCCTGCAGCGGCTGGGGCTGCGAAGCGCATGCGGCAAGCAGCGCGGTCGCCAATCCAAGGGCAGCGAGGCGCAGGCGTGCAGTCGGGGTGTTCATGGATGGCTCCGAAGGGTGCAACCGCGTGGTCAACGACCGGGCCGGTGGCGATCCAGGGCCCTGATCAGCGCACTGGCCTCGCGTCCCGGTACTCGTCCAGCGTAACGCCAGGAATTGAAACGCCAGCTAAGCTGGCGCAGCTGTCCAGCGGCTGTCGCATCCGCCAAGCTGACCCGTTCAGCCCAGTCGGCAGCCGGCTCGTGCGATTCGCGCCCAAGGCCGATGCGCGCGTAACGGGCACCCAGTCGATGCCACGCGCGCAGGACCGGATCGGTTTCCCGCTCCGCGCGCGCTGTCAGCCAGGCCATCCAGAACAGGGCCAGCGCCGCCGCTGTACAGAACAAGGCGACAAGGCGGCCCGAGTCGAGTTCGTCCAGGCCCAGTGGCTGCAGCAGCTGGCGCTGGCGCACTGCGTCGAACCCCAGGGCGAAATCGTTCCAGCCGCGTCGCAGCCAGTCGCTGGCGTTGAACACCGGCGTCGGCAGCCATCCACCCAGCAGGCCCTCGGCGCCTGGCGCACGATCAGCCAGGGTGTCGTAGATACGCTCGGGTGCCACCGCCGCCGTGGGATCCACCCGCACCCATCCGTGGCCCGCCAGCCACACCTCCGCCCAGGCGTGTGCATCGGAACGCCGCACCTGCCAGTACTGCCCGATCGGATTGCGATAACCGCCGACATAGCCAGTGACCACCCGCGCCGGGATGCCCGCTGCGCGCATCAGCACGACGAACGCCGAACTGAAGTGTTCGCAGAAGCCTTCCTTCTGCTCGAACAGGAATTCGTCGACCGAGTTTCGCCCGGCCAGCGGCGTGGCCAGCGTGTAGCCGAAGCTCTCGCGGAACAGGCGCAGGGCGCGCTGGACGATGGCGGCATCATTGCTGCCGTACTGGCTGCGCCACTGGCGAGCCAACGCGAGCGTGCGCGGGTTGTAACCGGCGGGCAGGGCCAGCGCCATGGCTCGGAGGGTCTGCCTGAGCTGCGCCTCGAATGCCGCCGGGGGCGCCGAGTGCATGCGCCAATGCGTCACCGCCGTCAGCGGTTGCCTGACGTACAGACCATAGTCCAGCGACAGCTGCGTTCCGTCGGGAACGATGATCGGCAGTTCCAGCGCAACCAGCTGGCGGCCATCGGTCGGTTCGACTTCGATCGTGTAGTCCCAGCGTGTCGGGCCCGGGCGGACAGGGGCCGCCGGGACACCTTGTAACCAGTGCGCCTGCGTCCAGGTGCGGCCATCGAAGTTCGACAGCACCGGACCACGCCAGTACATCCGCGAAGTGGGCGGAGTTGCACCATGAAACTGCACGCGCAACGCCGTCGTATCGTCATTGAGCAGGTCGATCCACTGTCCCGGGGCCATCTGGTCCGACAGGCCGGGGCGCGCCATGGCGCGTTGCGGCGTGCCCCAGAGCGGCGTCGCCAGCCGCGGGAACAGCCAGAACACGGCCAGTGCCAGTGGCAGGCCGATCGCCATCAGCTTCAGCACTGAGGCCATCCGGCGCCAGGGCGGCAAGGGATGACCGATGTCGCCAGATTCCAGCTCGGCCAGGCGCCCCAATGCGGACAGGGCAAGGATCGAGCCGACCAGGCCCAGTGCCAGCGAAATGGGGCCCTGGTCGAGCAGGAAAGTCGCGAATGGCGCAAACAGCGCGAATCCCAGCAGGCTGCGCCCGTCGCGCAGGGTGAAGGTCTCGGCGGGCTTGATCGCCAGCATCGCTGCCAGCAGTGCGCAGGCGGTATCGCGCCCGAATGCGAAATGCGACCGCCAGAGCACCGCGGCGACAAGGAGCAGCGGCAACAGCAGTCGCATCGCCAGTGGCAATGGGCGTCGCCAGGAAGCGGCTGCGACCAGCGCCGTCGCGACGGCCATGCCGATGCCGAGTCCTGGCGGCAGTTGCAGCAGCAAGGGCAACAGGCAGGCGGCAGCCGCCAGCAGCGCCCAGGCGCGGCTGCGTGCATCCAGCGGCAGAACCCGCGCCGACATCGTCAGCCGCCTTGCGCCGGCAGCAACGCCAGCGCGCGCAGGCAGGCGTGCCGATGCAGTGCACCCGAGCCCGGTCCGATCTGGGCGTGGCCGGGAAGGCGCAATGCGTAGCGGCGACCTTCGCGCTCAGCCTCGTCGACCCAGCGCGAGAGCCGGCGGATCCGTGCTTCGGCATCCGGCATCGGGAGCTGCTGCCAGTCCAGCACGATGTCGGC
>JBBRHT010000248.1:0-3150 GCA_038222295.1 Lysobacterales bacterium | reverse complement strand
AACCAGAAGATGCCCATCGACAGGTCCGCAACCTGCCGTGGGTCGTGCGTGTCGGCGTACAGCCACACCAGCACCAGCAGGGATGTCAGTGGGAGCGACGCGACGAGCGCACCGATCCAGCCCGTGCGGCGGGCAAGTGCCGACGCCACCAGCACGACCATCACGGTGATGAGGAATTTCAGGATCGGTTGGGCGTTCACGCAGCCGCTCCGTCGCCCTCGAGCAGCACGATGCCCGACATGCGCCGCGAAGCCTCGCGCTTTGCCGCGGGTTGCAGGCGGGCCAGCCATTTCCACAGCCATGCGCCAGGCATCGTTCGACCAAGGCGGAGTGATTCATCCCAGGTCGAGCGGAATTCGATTTCCTTCCAGCCAAACGGGTCGAAGAATGCGGTGCCCTCGGCCGGGCCGAACCGGAACGGGGCATTGCCATCGCGCAACTGCGGCTGCCATTGCCGCTCGAGCAGCTTCAGGAGCATTGGCGAAGCGAGGTCGGTGAGCCACCAGTGCGCGCGTGCAATGTCATGCAGGTCGCGTGCCAGGTCGGCAACCTGGTCGCTTTCCAGATACACCAGCAGCCCTTCGGTGATCACCAGCAGGGGGCCATGCATCGCAGCATTGGCGAACACGTTCCGCCGGGTAAGGGCATCGCGCAGGTCGGCGGCAATGAATTCCAGCTGGCACCGGGGCGTTTCGCCGGCCATGCGTTCGCGGAAATACCCGACCATGCCTGCCAGGTCGACATGCAGCCAGCGCAGCGACGCCGGCAGGTCCAGGCGATAGGGGCGGGCGTCCAGTCCGGCGGCGAGGTTGAGCACCGTGGCTGCGCCCTGTTGCACGCAGCGCATCACGACCTCGTCCATGACCGCGGTGCGCACCACCATCGGCCAGGACATCGTCCTGCCACGCGGCATCGCGTCGACGATCGCCTGTCCGCGCTCACCGGCCAGGCGCCGCGCGAACGGATCGACGAAATGCGCATCCTTGCGCTCGCTTTCCATCGCGCGGTAGATCGCCACCCATAGCGCGGTATCGGAAACGTTGCGGATCGGATTGGCCTGGCTCATTGCGACGACCTCACCGGATGGAAACCTGCGACGCGATCAGTTGACCTTATGGATCGCGCGCTTGTCCACGGCCATGGCCGCATCGTGGATGGCTTCCGAAAGCGTCGGATGTGCGTGGCAGATACGGGCGAGGTCGTCCGCCGAGCCTTGGAATTCCATGGTCAGCACGCCCTCGTGCACGAGCTCGGAAACACCGACGCCGACCAGGTGCAGGCCGAGCACGCGATCGGTTTCCGCATGTGCGATCACCTTCACGAAACCCGCGGGCTCACCCATCGCCACCGCGCGGCCGATCGCCGCGAACGGGAAGCTGCCGGTCTTGAAGGGAATGCCTTCAGCCGTGAGCTGCTGCTCGGTCTTGCCGACCCAGGCGATTTCCGGCTCGGTGTAGATGACCCAGGGAATCGTGTCGTAATTGACGTGGCCGGGCAGGCCCGCGATCAGTTCGGCAACCGCGATGCCTTCCTCGAATCCCTTGTGCGCGAGCATCGGACCGCGCACGCAATCGCCTACCGCCCACACGCCATCGACGCCGGTGTGGCAGTGCTCGTCGACCTCGACCACGCCGCGCGCATCAAGCTTGACGCCGGTGCCATCGGCGAGCAGGCCCTTGCTGGCGGCCTTGCGTCCGACCGACACCAGCAGCTTGTCGACGACGAGCGTCTGTTCTCCCTTGGCATCTGCATAGGTGACGTGCACGCCGTCCTTCTTGATCTCGGTCTTCGAGACCTTGGCGCCAAGGCGGATGTCCAGGCCCTGCTTCTTGAATTCCTTCGCTGCGACCTTTGCGACTTCCGCATCGGCTGCGGGAAGGAATTCGGGCATTGCTTCGAGAATGACGACTTCGGAACCAAGGCGCTTCCAGACACTGCCGAGTTCCAGCCCAATTACGCCGGCACCGATCACGCCCAGGCGCTTGGGGACTGCAGTGAAGTTGAGCGCGCCAACGTTGTCGACGATGTGCTCGCCGAACTTGGCGAAGGGTAACTCGATCGAATCGGAACCCGCAGCCAGGATGACGTTGGTCCCCTTGAGTTCGACCTGCGAACCATCGTGCTGCGTCACCTTCACGATATTGCCGGGAAACAGCGTGCCGAAGCCGTAGAACGTCGTGATCTTGTTCGCCTTGAACAGCAGCGCGATGCCGCCGGTGAACTGTTTGACGATCCTGTCCTTGCGACCAACCATGGTGCCGACATCGATCTTCGCGTCCTTGGTCGCGATGCCGTGTTCCGGGAGCAGATGCTGCAGGTTCCAGAACTGGCGCGAGCTGTCGAGCAGGGCCTTGGACGGAATGCAGCCGACGCGCAGGCAGGTCCCACCGAGCGCCGGCTTGCCATCCTTGCCGATGCCGGCATCGATGCAGGCGGTCTTGAGCCCGAGTTGCGCGGCGCGGATCGCGGCGTGGTAGCCGGCCGGGCCGGCACCGATGACGACGACGTCGAAGGTCTGCTGTTCGCTCATGTGTTCGGATTCCTTGGCATTTCCCTGCTCCCGCTGACGGGAGAAGGTGGCGCGGCGCGCCGGGAAGGGCGCGGCTGCTCGCGACAAGCGGCACCCTCACCCTGACCCTCTCCCGCGAGCGGGGGAGGGGATACAACCCAGATCACATCCCCAGCAGCATCCGGCTGGGATTCTCGAGCTGGTTCTTGATGTCGACCAGGAACAGCACCGCGTCCTTGCCGTCGATGACGCGATGGTCGTAGCTCAGCGCGATGTACATCATCGGCGCGGCGATGATTTGTCCGTTCTCGACGATGGGGCGCTCCTTGATGGTGTGCATGCCCAGGATCGCCGATTGCGGCGGGTTGACGATCGGCGTGGACAGCAGCGAGCCGAACGTACCGCCATTTGTGATCGTGAACGTGCCGCCCTGCAGGTCCTCGAGTTTCAGGCCGCCCTCGCGGGCTGCCTTGGCATATCCGGCGATCGCCGCCTCGATGTCCGCGAACGACATGCGCTCGACGTTGCGCAGCACCGGCGTCACCAGGCCGCGATCGGTCGACACCGCGATCGAGATGTCGGCATAGCCGTGGTAGATCACGTCGTTGCCATCGACCGATGCATTGACCACCGGGTATTTC
>JBBRHT010000247.1:0-3195 GCA_038222295.1 Lysobacterales bacterium | reverse complement strand
GGCGCGATCGGCACGGCGATGGCGCAGCAACACCTGCGCAACATGCTTGCCTACCTCGACGTGCCGACGCTCGGCCAGCCGGAGGCCTTCATCCAGGCCAAGGACGGACTGTTCGACGAGGCCGGCGACATCGGCCCGGACAGCCGCAAGTTTTTGCAGGACTGGATGGACGCGTATGTGGCGTGGGTGAAGAAGATCGTGGGGTGAGGGTGGGCCTGTGGCGCCACACAAAAAACGGGCCGCTTGCGCGGCCCGTTTTCTTCGATTGGTGGAGGTGGGCGGAATCGAACCGCCGTCCGAAGGCACTCCATGCCCGGCACTACATGCTTAGCTCGCCGTTAGGTCTCGTCCCGTGGCAACACGACGTGCGAGGCACACCGCAGGACACACCCGCTTTGTGTTGAGCCATGGTTGACGGGTCGCCGCCATGGCCGATTCTGTGATGATGACCCTACATCCACGAGCACAGACACAAGTGGGTTCAGGGCTTACGCCTTAAGCGGCGAGAGCGTAGACGTCGTCGTTGGCGTCTGGATTTTTGCTGCTGGATTAACGAGGAAAGCTGCCCCCTCGGCATGCGCCAGGCGATTTCGCAACCCCCGTCGAAGCCAGTGCACCCCCGGGAATGTCGTTGTCGCCGACGCCTGCAGTATAGGGTCACATCGCGGCGGCGCAAGCGGGCCAGGCATCGCGCAGGGGCGGGAACGGCCCTGGCGCCAACACACCGAAGCTATCATTCAGCAGCCAGTCGGCTGACTGACCAATCGATGAATGGAATGGCGTATTGATGGGCAACATCTGCTGGCTGGCCTCGTATCCCAAGTCGGGCAACACCTGGTTGCGCGCATTCCTGGCCAACATGGTGGCGGATTGCGGCCGCCCGGTCGCACTCGGGGAACTCACGCGATATTGCGAGGACGAAGCGCTGCCGGAGGATTACACGGCATTGGCGCAGCGACCCAGCGTCGACCTCACGATCCAGGACATCAGCCGGTTGCGGCCGCAGGTGCATGCCCGGATCGCGGCTCGCCATCCGGCGACGGTGTTCGTCAAGACCCACAACATGTTCGGAAGCTATGACGATTACCCGCTGCATGACGTCGGCGTCACGGTTGCGGCGGTCCATGTCGTGCGCAATCCGCTGGATGTCGTCGTGAGCATGGCCGACCATTTCGCCCTTGGTCTGGACGACGCCATTACGTATCTGGGGTCCGACGATGCGGCGACGTTGAACGACTCACTCCACGTCAGCCAGGTGTTGGGGTCGTGGTCACGCCATGTCGCCAGCTGGGCAGACCAATCCGGCCCCAGCGTGCTGCTCGTCCGCTATGAGGACATGCTCGACAAGGCGACCAAGACCTTCGGCAAGATCGCCAGGCTGCTGCGCATGGATGGCGATCGCGGCCGGCTCGAACGGGCCATCAAGCATTCCACGTTCCCGGTACTTGCCGCGATGGAGCGGCAGGCCGGATTCGTCGAGGCATCCGGGAAGGGGGGGCGTTTCTTCCGCAAGGGTCGGTCCAACCAATGGCGGGAAAACCTGAGCCGCGAGCAGGTCGCGCGCATCGTCGACGATCACCGCGACCAGATGGCGCGATTCAAATACCTGCCGCCGGGTTACTGACGCCGCGTTTCAGGCGCCATTGTTGTGCCGACGCAGCAGGCGCTGTTTGTCTCGGGCCGCGCCGCGACCGTACGCGCTTGGCCAAACAACCACGCCGCGCCGCCGCGCGCCTTTCGATCCGCTTGCGCTGTCTGGCTTACGCGTCCTTGTTGTGCCGACGCAGCAGGCGCTGTTTGTCTCGGGCCCAATCCTTCTCCTTGCTCGCCTCCCGCTTGTCGTGCGATTGCTTGCCCTTGGCCAGCGCGAGTTCGGCCTTGACCTTGTTGGCCTTCCAGTACAGCGCGGTGGGAACAAGGGTGTAGCCGTCACGCTGCACGCGGCCGATCAGCTGGTCGATCTCATGCTTGTGCAGAAGCAGCTTTCGCGTGCGATGGGCGTCGGCCACCACGTGGGTCGATGCCGAGATGAGCGGTGTCATCTGCGCGCCGAACAGGAACAGCTCGCCGTCGCGGATGACCGCATAGGCCTCGGTGATGTTCGCCCGCCCGGCGCGGATCGACTTCAGCTCCCAGCCCTGCAAGGCCAGGCCGGCCTCGAATCGCTCCTCCAGGTGGTACTCGTGGCGCGCGCGTTTGTTCAGCGCGATGGTGCCGCCACCATTTGCCTTATCCTTGCCTGCCGTTTTCTTGCTCATTGCAAGCATTGTCCTCCGAACGGTCCCGAAGAGGCGAGCGATCGATGCCCAAAATCCAACGCAGCGCCCTGGTCGGGCATTCCGCCGCCCGGATGTTCGCACTCGTGAACGACATTCCTGCTTATCCACGTCGGTTCGACTGGTGCGACAAGGCGCAGGTGCTGGAGGAGGACGTCGACCACGTCGTTGCCCGCCTGGACCTGGGGCTGGGTGCATTGCGGACCTGGTTCACCACCTACAACACGCTGGAACCGCCGCATCGGATCGACATGCAGCTGCGCGACGGGCCCTTCCGCAAGTTGTCCGGGCGCTGGGATTTCCACGCATTGGACGA
Organism: Lysobacterales bacterium; assembly: GCA_038222295.1. GTDB lineage: Bacteria > Pseudomonadota > Gammaproteobacteria > Xanthomonadales > Xanthomonadaceae > Cognatiluteimonas. Next base: position 603 of record JBBRHT010000247.1, on the reverse strand, counting down.
GTCCGCCTGCAAGGTGACGTTGACGCTGGATTTCGAGCCGAAAAGCCGCCTGCTGGGGCCCGCGATGGCGCTGGGATTCCAGGCGCTGGCCGATCGGATGGTCGACGACTTCGTGTCGGTCGCCAACGGCGGCGGACGGGACCGTGTCGCTGATCGGGATTGACGTCATCCGCGCATGGCCGCGTCGCCATGAGTCCGTCCACCTGGAGCTGCCGGACGAGGCCACTGTTGCCGATGCGATCGCGGCGAGCGGTTTTTCCATGGGCGGCGTGACCGGCATGGCGATCTTCGGCGAGCGTGTCGAAGGAGACTGCCGGTTGCGGGATGGCGATCGCCTCGAACTGCTGCGCCCGCTGGAAATCGATCCCAAGGACGCACGTCGGCGGCGTGCGCGCCACAAATGAAAAGCCCGGCCGAAGCCGGGCTTGGACTTCGGAAGCGGCCGGTTATCGGCCTTTCTTCTTGTCCTTTTCCTTCGCCAGGTTTCCGAAGCGGCCCATGCGCTTGACCAGCGCTTCGTCCTGCTCGGGGAAGTACTGGCCATCCCACTTCGTCAGTGCATCGCCGTCGAACCTCAAGGTGAGATCCTTGACCTCAACGCGG